>DASPUW010000330.1:0-15960 GCA_035622675.1 Burkholderiales bacterium
CAACTGGGAGCAGGAATACGGCGCCGCCATGTTCCCCTTCCAGCTTCGTGGCTTCTACGCGACGCCGCTGATGCGGCGGCTCTTGCTGGACGAGCAAGGGGCCATCCGCGCACGGGTCAACCTCGACACGCCGATGGTCGCAGCCATGCGGATGGGCTACGCCTACGCGCTGGTCCTGCGACGCGTGTACGGCATCGAGGTCGATGTCGACTACCCGCTCATCTGCGCTGTGGACGATCCCGAGACCGGGCTCGAGCGCCACTTCCGCGTGTTCTTCGACTGGAGATTCGAGGAGGTCGCGACCAGAAGCGGCGTGCCTGTATTGAGCGATGAGGTGAGACAGCACCTGCATGCGAACCTGCTGGATCCCGCCTGGCTGCGCGAAGCGCTGCCGCCCGAGCAGTTCGTGATTCGCGGTTTCACGATCTTCCGTGCGTTGGAAGTCACCGACCAGGAGGTCCTGTCGGCGCTCAAGCGCGATCTCATCGACCGCGAGTCGATCGTTTCCAACGAGCGCTTTCTCGGGCTCCAGAACCGGCTGCGCACGCTGTTCCGCCGTCCGCAGCTGCTCCTGGGCCTCGCGGCCATCGACGGCGAACGCGTGCTGATGCTCAACTACGGCCAGCGTCATGAGAACGCCTGCATCTTCGCCGACTCGTCACACTACCGCACCAAGGATTTTGCCGGCTCGATCTTCGAGCGCGCGGTGAACGCAGGGCGGCCGCTGGTCATCCGTGACCTCGCCGCGCAGCCCGAGCGGACGCCGGCTGAGGACGACGCGATTCGAAACGGCATACGCAACAAAGTTGTCGCGCCGCTGCACTACCAGGACAAGGTCATCGGCGTGCTGTCGCTGGGCTCGCCTAACCCGGGCGACCTGGACGCGCACCACCTGCCGAAGCTGCACGAAGTGCTGCCGCTTTTTTCCATGGCGGTCAGGCGCAGCATGGAGGAGCTCAATACCCGCGTCCAGACGCAGATCAAAGAGAAGTTCACGGCGATCCACCCAGTGGTGGAGTGGCGTTTTCGCAAGGCCGTGCTCGACGGCCTCGAGACACGCCGCGACCGTGCGGGCCTGGACCTGCAGCCCATCGTATTCCCCGACGTCTACCCGCTCTATGCGCTCTCCGACATCCGCGGTTCTTCGATGCAGAGGGCGCTCGCGATTCAGAGCGATCTGCTGACCCAGCTCGGCCTCGCCCGCGACGTCATCCGGGCGGCGCACGAAGCCCGTCACCTGCCCGCGCTGGATGAGCTCCTGTACCGGATCGACAAGGCGACCGCCGAAGTGGAGAGCGAGCTCGCCGCCGGCGCCGAGGTTGGCGTGATCACGCGCCTGAGATCCGACGTGGAAGGGCTGTTCGAGCACCTGCAGACTTTCGGCGCTCCGGTGCAGGCTCGCATCGAGGCTTACCGCAGTGCGCTCGACCCGCAACGCGGCGTGGTCTATCGGCGCCGCCAGATATTCGAAGAGAGTGTCACGCGCATCGCCGAGACCATATCCGCGCGCCTCGACTTGGAAGAACAGGCTGCGCAGGCGATGTATCCGCATTATTTCGAGAAGCAGAAGACCGACGGCGTCGATCACCAGATCTACGTCGGCGCCTCGCTGGTGGAGGACGGCCGCTTCGACCCGCTCTATCTCAAGAATCTGCGGCTGTGGCAGCTGATGGTGGTTTGCGGCATCGCGGCGCGGGCCGACCAGCTCGCTGCGGACTTGCCCGTGGCGCTGCAGACCACACATCTGGTCCTGGTACAGCACGCACCGCTCTCGATCCGGTTCCGCTTCGACGAGAAGCGCTTCGATGTGGATGGCGCCTACGACATCCGCTACGAGATCGTCAAGAAGCGGATCGACAAGGCGCTGGTGCGGGGCTCGAGCGAGCGCATCACTCAGCCGGGAAAGATCGCGATCGTGTATTCACAGCCGGACGAGGCGGCGGAATACCGGACCTACATCGAATACCTGCAGCACTTGGGTCATCTTGCCAGCGAAGTCGAGGACTTCGAGCTGGGCGAGCTGCAGGGCGTACACGGGCTGCGGGCGCTGCGGGTGACGGTGACGCTGCGCGCTCCCGAGCCGGAGCGGCCGATCGCGTTGCGCGCTTTTCAGCGAACGCCAGCCACCGTCTGACCCGCACAAGCCGTCGAATCGACTGGCCGGTCGACGAGCGCGAAGCCCTATTTCAACAGCGATTCGAGATCGGCGCCGATGCTCTTGGGAGTGTCGGTGGGCGCATAGCGCTTGAGGACCGCGCCGTCCGGACCGACCAGGAACTTCGTGAAGTTCCACTTGATCGCCTCCGATCCGAGCAGCCCCTTCTTCTCCGACTTGAGGTGCCTGTAGAGCGGATGCGCATTGCCTCCGTTGACGTCGATCTTCGCGAACAAGGGAAAGGTCACGTTGTAGGTGGTCGAGCAGAAGCGCTGGATCTCGGCCTCGTTTCCCGGCTCCTGGTGGCCGAACTGGTTGCACGGAAATCCCAGCACCGCGAAGCCCTTGTCGCGATGCTGCGCGTAAAGCGCCTCGAGGCCCTCGTACTGCGGAGTGAAGCCGCACTGGCTGGCCACGTTGACGATGAGCAGCGTCTTGCCGCGGTAAGCGTCCAGCTTCTGAGGGCGTCCTTCGATCGTGGTCACTTCGATGTCGTAGATGCTCATGTGCCTGCCTCCGAATGTTACGCGCTGCGGTCGAGCGTGAGGCGCGGCGTGATCATGGCCACTCGTTGCGCGGACGGTCGAGCGCCGCGCGGTCCCACCGCCCGCAGTCTGCCGCGGCATCGTAGGTGGACTGCACGAAATCGAGCAGCAGGTCGTCAGGAGCGGCAGCGCGGCGCACGACGTCGTACGGCAGGACGAACTCCCGCATCTCGCTGTGGTAGTAGGCTCCTTCCGGACGCACCGCGCGCTTGGCGTACCCGTCCGGTTCGGGATAGGTGTACGCGTAGAAGACGGGCTCCGGGATCGGACCGCCCCCGGGCCAAAACCCGCAGCTGCTGCACTCGTGCGAATACGCTTCCACCATGACGTAGTCCGGGCAGTTTGGCGCTCCACCGCCGTGGCGCGGTGCTCGCCTCCCGGAAAAGCGCGTCGAAGCCAAGTCGAAACTGCCCCAGAAGAAATGTACCGGGCTCGATTTACCGAGAAAGCGCCCACGGAAGCGCTTGAGCACGCGGTCAGCCTGAAGCAGGATCCGCCAGCAACGTCGGGCTGCGTCCGGATCGTAGGACGCATGCTCGTGATCTTCGGAGAACGGGATCGCGACCGGCACCTCGACCGGGCAGGGCATGAGCGCAACTTCGACGCCGAGCGCGCGCAGGGTGGCCAAATACTCGGCATAGAAGTCCGCCACGGGCCGTGCCACCAGTGGCAGCGCGCGCGTTGCGCCATCGCTCGTCCGTAGCCAGACCACGTGATCGACGAAATCGAAGTCCACCGCCAGGCTGCGCTCTCCGCATGGCATCGCCGAGGTGGTCAGGCCGCGCGGGGTGACATACAGCGCGATCTGCCACCAGTGATTCTGCATGGGGGCCAGCGCGAGCCGCGTCTTGCCGACGATCTGCGTCCACATGTGCAGCGTCGCATACGTATCCTGCCACTGCGCGAGCGGCAGCGCGGGCCACGTCGTATCGGTCGCTGCGGTCATCCTTGTTCCGGGCCTGGTCGGTGCGGCAAGCGCACTCGCTTAGAGTAGCAGCCCTGCTTCAGCGTACCAAGACCGTGCCGCCAAAAAAAAGGCCCGCCATGAGGCGGGCCATAACTGGAGCTCAGGAGATGAGCGTCCGAGGTCAGGTTCCGTCGGCGTGGGTCGGTGCAGCGATACGCGCACGCTCGGGACGAAGGCTGCGCGGCACGGGCACGATCATGGGCACGCGTTCGCGGTAGGCCTCGTATTCGTCGCCGTGCACCTCGAGCAGGTCTCGCTCCTCGAACTGGATCGCGACGAGGATGTAGACGGTGGTGCCGACGGCGAAGATGAGATGTGCCGCCGTCATAGTCGGCGTGGCCCAGAACGCGAACAGCCAACCTAAGTACAGGGGATGGCGAACCAACCGGTACGGTCCCGGCGTCGCGAAGCGTAGCTGTGTGTACGGCTTCCCGAGCAGGTACAGCCACACCTGTCGCAATCCAAACAAGTCGAAGTGGTTGATCAGGAAAGTCGCAACCAGCACCTGCAGCCAGCCGAACAGGAACAGGGCGTACAGACTGGCCTGTCCGGCCGGATTCTGCAACTCCCAGACTACGCCGCCCATGGGCTGCCATTGCCAGAACAGCAGGATCAGCGCGAGGCTCGAGAACAGAACGTACGTGCTGCGCTCCATCGCCTGCGGCACGAAACGAGTCCACCACGCCTTGAACAGCGGTCGCGCCATGACGCTGTGCTGGAGCGCGAAGACGCCGAGCAACACGACGTTGACGATCAGCGCCGACCAGAAAGGCATCTGCGGCGCCGAGTCGATCGACTTGGGCACGAGCAGGTTTCCGACGAAGCCTGCAGCGTATAGAAACGTCAAAAAGAAGATCGCGTAGGCGACCACCCCATAGCCAAATACCCCGATGCGTTTGAACATGAGCCCCCCTCGTGTTTGCAACGGGTATGCACTTTAGGGCGGGCCTGTATCGGTTGAATTTCAGCCCCGGCGCATTTTTGTTTCATTTGTTTCGGGACGTGCGAGATCGAGACCGCAGCCCCGATAAGTAGTTGTATGATCCCAATTGTTCGAGATGAGAGCGATGGCCACGATCCTGATCGTCGATGACGAACCCGACCTGCGCGACGTTCTGCAGGAGTATTTCGTCGCGCAGGGCTACACGCCGCTTTGCGCGGAAAGCGCGACGGCGGCGCGGGCGCTTGCCGCCCAGCATACGCTCGACGTGGCGCTGCTCGACATCACCATGCCCGGCGAGGATGGCCTCAGCCTCGCGCGCCATCTGCGGGAACGCTACGGCAGGCTTGGCATCATCATGCTCACCGCCAAGGAAACCGTGATCGATCGCGTAGTGGGCCTCGAGATCGGGGCGGATGACTATGTCACGAAGCCGTTCGACCCGCGCGAGCTGCTGGCCCGCGTCAAGAGCGTCCTTCGCCGGACCTCGTCCGAGCTCAGCGCGGAGCTCGGCGCCGAACGGGTCCGCATCGGGCGCTGCACATTCGATCGCGCTGCCCATCGCCTCACCGACGAGACCGGTATGGACGTGCCGATGACACCGCTCGAGTTCACGCTGCTCAAGGCGCTGAGCGACCATCCGAACCGGGTGTTGTCGCGCGAGAAGATCCTGAATTTGAGCGGGCAGAGCGATTGGGACCCGTTCGACCGCAGCGTGGACCTGCGCATCCTGCGGTTGCGCAAGAAGATCGAGCCCGACCCCGAGCACCCTCAGTACATCCGCACCGTGCGCAGCGAGGGCTACAAATTCGTGCCCGGAAGATCCGAAGACAGATGAACGCTCGCAGCGCAACCGCACTGTTCGCATTGCTGGCGTTGGCGCTGGCCATGGGCGGCTGCATGCGCGAGACGGAGCCGCCGTTGCGCATCGGAACCAACGTCTGGATCGGCAACGAGCCCCTTTATCTCGCGCGCGATCTCGGGTACCTGCAGCGCGAAGCGGTGCAGCTCGTCGAATACCCGTCCGCGAGCGAGGTATCCCGCGCATTTCGCAACCAGGCGATCGACGGCATGGTGATCAGCCTCGACGAGCTGTTCGTGCTGGCGGTGGACGGTCTGCAGCCCAAGGTCGTGCTGATCGTGGACGTGTCGCACGGCGCGGATGTCGTCGTCGGGCGCTCGGGCATGCGCGCCATGAAGGATCTGAGGGGGAAACGGG
Source organism: Burkholderiales bacterium (assembly GCA_035622675.1). GTDB lineage: Bacteria > Pseudomonadota > Gammaproteobacteria > Burkholderiales > SHXO01 > SHXO01. The sequence goes on from DASPUW010000330.1 coordinate 5,827, forward strand.
TCGCCGTGGAGAGCGGGGCGCTGGGCGCCTTCGTTCTGAGTCGCGCATTGACGCTCAATGGGATGCAGGCGAGCGACGTGAGGATGGTCCACCTCGAATCGAACGAGCACCCGGCCGCCTACAAGGAGGGTCAGGTCGATGGAGCGGTGACTTTCGACCCCTATCGCACCCAGCTCATCGCCGCCGGGGCCAACACGCTGTTCGACAGCAGCCAGATCCCCGGCGAGATCGTGGATCTGCTCGCGGTGCGCGCGTCCGTGCTGGAGAAAAATCCGCATGCGGTGCAGAACCTGCTGAGCGGCTGGTTCAAGGCCCTCGACTATCTCGAGCGCGAGCCGAAGGATGGAGCGGCGCGCATGGCGGTGCGCGAGCAGATCACTGGAGAGCAGTTCCTGCGCGCGTTGGGAGGCCTGCGCTTTCCCTCGCGCGCCGACAACCTGAAAATGCTGGCCGGCCCGCCGCCGAGCCTGGTGACTTCCGGGCGGGAGCTGATGACGCTGATGGTGGACGCGAAGCTGTTGCGCAGCACGCTCGAGATCGAGGGCCTGCTCGCGCCGGGGCCGCTGCAGAGACTGCCGTTGTGATCCGGCTGGCTCCGGCCTCCCTCAAGCTCACGGTTCCGCTGGTGCTGCTCGCTTTCGCGCTGACGCTGAGCGCGCTGAACGTGCTCTATCAGGTGCCGCGCGAAGAACGCGCGGTCGAGGAAGACCATCGGGAGCGTCTGCTGCAGGAGCTGTCGCGCCTGCAGAGCACGCTGGAGTACCTGCTGCTCAAGGGCGATATCGAAGGCGCCAGGCGCGAGGTCGCGATTCTCGCCTCCAATCGCAGCTACACCGTGGTCGCGCTGACCGACGACACGCACTCGGTCATCGCGGCAACGCGGCGAGCCTGGCTGGGACGTCCGGCGGCGGAGGTGTTGCCGAAGCTCGAATCCGGGCAGGCGGGCGGCGCGACGCTTGGGCGCGGTGCGCGGGTCGTCCTCGATGCCGACAACAACGCGCTGCTCGGATCTGTCGACATTCCGATGGGCAGCGACACCCAGGAGCTGCGCGGCACGCGCATGGGGCGGCTGTTCTTCGAGTACGACCTGGAGCGGGCGAAGTACGCTGCCCGGCGCCAGATCGTCGCTCAGTCGCTCTACTGGACGGGGTGGGTGACGGCGCTGGCGATCGCCTTGTGGATCGTGTTCCACTTTCTGCTCACGCGCCGCACCAATCATCTGGTCAGAGCGGCAGAGCAGCTCGCGGCCGGAAATCTCGCCGCCCGCGGCGGATTGCGGGGGAGAGATGAGCTGGCTCGATTGAGCCGAGCGTTCGACGTCATGGCGTCGGAAGTCGCGCATACCCAGACGCGTCTTCAGCAGGACATCGCCAAGCGCATCGAGGTGCAGCAGGCGTTGCGCGCGAGCGAGGAGCTGTATCGGGTCATGTTCAACGGTTCCATCGACGGACTCGCGCTGTGGAACCTCGGCGGCGAAATCGTCGACATCAATCCGACTCTGTGGAGGATGTACGGTTACAGCGACGAGGAATTTCACGCCCGCAATCCTGCGAAGCCCATTCGGCCGCCGCCCCGGCCGGCGCTGGCCGAAATTCTGAGCACCATATCCAGGGCAGAGCCGTTTCACACCGAACTGACCGATCAGCGCCGCGACGGGTCCAAGCTCGAAGTGGAGGTGCACGGGATTCCCGTTCAGTACCAAGGGAAGCCGCACATACTCACCATCACCCGCGACATCACGGAAAAGAAGCGGGTCTCCGAAGAGCTGGCGCGCCAGCGCGACATGCTGCATCAGCGCGAGAAGCTGGCGGCGCTCGGCTCGCTGCTCGCGGGTGTGGCGCACGAGCTCAACAACCCGCTGTCGGTGGTCGTGGCGCGCGCCGCGATACTCGAGGAGCGTGACGACGCGGGCACGCGCGAAACGGCAGGAAAGATCCGTGCGGCTGCCGAGCGCTGTGCGCGCATCGTGCGGACCTTCCTCGCTATGGCGCGTCAGCAACAGCCGAAGCGCGCCCCCGTCGCCGTGGATGAGGTAGTGGCGGCGGCGCTCGATCTCACCGGGTATGCGCTGAAGACGAGCGGTATCGAGGTGGAGCTCGATCTGGCGGAGGACATTCCGCCCGTCCTCGGAGACGCCGACCAGCTCCATCAAGTGTTCATGAACTTGATCATCAATGCCCAGCAGGCGATGCAAGATCAGTCGCGTCGTCGAAAATTGACCATAACGAGCCGGTTCGAAGCCAGCGCCAACGCGATCCGCATCGCGGTCGCCGACAATGGGCCCGGCATCCCCGAAGCCGTACGGAATCGCATCTTCGAACCTTATTTCACCACCAAGCCGGTCGGATTTGGGACCGGCGTGGGGCTTGCGGTGTGTCTCGGGATCGTCGAAGCGCACGGAGGGACGCTCACGGTTGGCGGCGGCGAGGGCTTGGGAACCGTTTTCACCATCGTGCTGCCGGCGGCAAGTCTCGATGGGAGCGGCACCGTGGACAGCGAGCCGCTGAAAGCAAAGGTTGCACAACGCTCCGCGCTGGTTGTCGACGACGAACCAGGGGTTCGCGAAGCCCTTGCAGAGATCCTGACGAGCTTCGGCCATCGCGTCGTCGCGGCAGCATCGGGACGCGAGGCGCTCGAGCGGATGGGCGAGCAGAGATTCGATGTGATTCTGACCGACATTCGCATGCCCGATCTGGACGGCCGGGCGCTGTACCGGGAGATCGAGCGGCGTTGGCCCGAGCGCGCCGCTCGAGTCGTCTTTGTCAGTGGAGATACGCTCACCTCTACTCTGCGCGTATTTGCGGAGGAGAGCGGCCGTCCGGTGATCGAGAAGCCGTTTCTTCCGAGCGAGGTGCGGCGCGTCGTCGGCGAAGCGGTAGCTGGGCTCGCGCGGGATTGAGCGAAGTACCTTCTCCCCTCCTTTTCAAGGAGGGGTAGGCGCGTTGGAGGGCGGAAGAGGGGCCCCAGCTGGCTGGGGATCTGACCCAGAAAACGCGGCGCAGGCGTAGGTGACATACGCGAGCCTCAAATCTTTCCTGACCGATGCGACAGAGAAACAGAGGCCTGCCTGCGGAGCAGGCGGGGTGGTTGGAGTTTTCGCGTGGACCACGCCATCAGTTTGCAAGCAGCTGAAACAAACGAAACAAAAAGCGCCTCGCCGTGAAATTCGCCTGACGCACCCTCGCCCTAGACTGACCTGCCATACCCCGTTCGCGTCCGAGCGCAGCGGCATCGCCGCGGAGCCGGAGCACGAGCGGAAAGTCACTATGAGGGGGCAACGATGGCGACTTTGCAAGTCTCCGGCAGTCAGGTGGAATACGTCGAGCTCGGCGCCGGCGAGCCGGTCTTTCTGTTGCACAGCTCCGGCAGCTCGAGCGCTCAATGGCGCGCGCTCGCGGAACGCCTGAGCCATCGTTACCAAGTCATCGCGCCAGACTGGTACGGGCACGGCGGCACTGCGCACTGGCCGGGAGCGAGGCCGTTCCACCTCGAATGCGAAGCCGAGATCGTCCTTGCCCTGCTCGAGCGCGTGAACGAGCCCGCGCATCTGGTCGGACATTCCTACGGCGGTGCCGTCGCGCTCTACGTTGCGGGTTTTCAGACCGAGCTCCTGCGCAGCCTCACGCTGATCGAGCCCGTCGCCTTTCATCTGTTGCGAGGCGCGGACACGCCGGCGCTGGCCGAGATCAAGGAAGTTGCCGAGATCGTGACGCGTGCGGTCGCTCGAGGCGAGTACGTCGCCGGCTTCGAGCACTTCGTCGACTACTGGACGAGCCCGGCCGCTGCTGCTGAAGTTCCCGCGTACAAGCGGTTTGCGATGGCAGCGCGCCTGCCCAAAATCGCGCTCGAATTCCACGCGACGCTCAACGAGCCGGCCCGGCTTGAGGACTTCCGGTCAATGAACGTGCCGACGCTTCTTATACACGGTACCGGCTCGCCATGGCCAACGCGGCGCATCTGCGATCTGCTCGAGCGCATCCTTCCGCACGCGCAGCTGAAGACCGTCGGTGGAGCAGGGCACATGTCGCCCGTCACACACCGGGATCAAGTCAACGCGCTGATCATGGCGCAAGTCGAGTCGAATTCGAGGCACCCCTCGCGCAAAGTGCGGGAACTCGAACCTGCTCTGACCTAACCGCGCTCGGCTGCTATGGCCATCACTTCCGTTGTAAAGCAGGCCGGCCGGATCGCGGACGACGAGCCGACGGCGCAGGTCGTCAGGCTGAAGGACGGCCGCCCGGTCGCCCTGCGCGTTGCGGGCGCCGAAGACGCGATGGCCGTGCAGCGGTTCGTGCGCGGGCTTTCGGAACAGTCGCGCCGATACCGCTTCTTTGCGCCGGTGCGCGAGCTCTCGCCTGATCAGCTCGAGCGGCTCACGCGTTCCCATCCCCCCGACGAGCTCGCTGTGGTGGGCGAGATCACGGCGGAGACCGGCGAATCGCGCATCGTCGCGCTGGCGCAGTACGTGGTGTGCGAGCCGCTCGACGCCGAATTCGCGGTGGTTGTCGACGACGCCTGGCAGCGGCAGGGTCTCGGCATGCAACTGGTGGGTGCATTGGCGGAGCAGGCGGCGCGCGCGGGGGTCACTGTGCTCACCGGATTCGTCCTCCCGGATAATTGGCCGATGCTCTCGTTTCTCGCGCGGCTCGATTGCGAGCTCGATGCGGACAGCGATCCGAACCTGATCCGTGCCGTCAAGCGGCTGGAAGCACACGAGGCCTTGGTATGAGACCAAGTTTGGCTTCGGGTCCCGTCATCGCGGTGTCGCGTCAGGAGTTAACACTGACGGCAGATTTCCCCGGGCATGCCGCGCCCGGCGTGAGGGTCTCCAGTCGCGGGATGGGCTGGGAGACGCTGAACTTCGAGCGCCGCGACCATCAACCGGGGTCGCGGACGCTGGTTCAGGGCAGCAGGCGGCACCTGGTCTTCGTCGGCTTAACGGGTGGGGGGATCGTGCGAGAGTCTCGCGGCGAGCGCGCAGAGTACGAGCTCAATCCGGGCTGTGTCGCCGTGGTCCCGGCTCGCACGCCGATCAGCTGGACCTGGGCGACGCGCATCAGTTTTTCTTTGCTGCGCCTCGACGCCGATTTCGTGGACCGTGTAGCGCACTCGGTGTTCGGCGCCGAGGCTCGCGGTTACAGCTTGACTCTCGGTGAGCGGTCCTGGGATGCGGGCCTCACCAACATTGCCGGAGTACTGGCGCGAGAGGCGCTGCGCGGCGAGCCGGGGGACCGCCTGTATGCGGAGTCCTTGGCCAACGTCCTCGCCGTGCACCTGCTGCGCTACTACGCGCAGCGCGCCGACGGCCGGGCTCTGGTTGCCGGTTTGGGCTCGCAGGAAACCGCGCCGTCGGATACGCGCGGCAGAAACGGAGTTCACCCGCGGGCTGTTGCCGAGGCCGTCGCCTTCATCCACGACAACTGCACGCGCGAGATTTCGCTCAGCGACATCGCCGCGGCGGCGCGCTTGAGCCCTTTCCACCTTGCGCGGGTGTTCAAACAGGCGATGGGCGTGTCGCCGCATCAGTACCTGATTCAGCTTCGCGTCAACAGCGCGCGCTGGCTGCTGTCGGCAGGCTCCGGCGAGCGCTCGCTCGCGGAGCTCGCCAATGCGGTCGGATTCGCCGACCAGAGCCATCTCACGCGTCACTTCAAGCGCGTGCTGGGCATGACGCCTCGGCAGTTCAGAACTTGAGGGTACGTCCTACTGCAGCGATACGTGCACGTCCTGCAATCCGAGCTGCACGCGCAGCTTGATAGCGACCGCCACACCATCGGCCTCGGTCAGGATCCCGGCGATGCGGACCTGATAGATCTGCTTGCCTTGGCTCACCGCCGGCTGAATGGCCGCTGCATAACCCGCATCGCGGAGGCGCTCGTAGACCGCGATCGCTTCCTGCTGGTTCGGGGTTCGCGCAGCATAGATCTTGTAGTTCCCGACCCGGCTGGCAACGCCTGCGCCGGGCTTGAGCTCGGTCTCCTGTGCATAGGCGTTGAGCTGCGCCAGGGTGATCGCGGACACCGGGCGCGCCGGAGCATCGGGCGGCGCGATGTACACGGTCTTCGCTTCGGCCATCACGATGGGCGCATCACTGCCGCGCGCGACGCTGATCTTGCCGTCGATCAGCGCGACGACCTCCTGGCCGTCGGCTGATTTGCCCCACAGATCGGTGCCGGTCACCGTGGCGGTGAAGGTGGAGAACTTCACCTCGATATTGCGCGCACGCTTGGCTTTGTTATCCGGTGGGGTGGTGAAACGGAATGCGCCCTGACGCAGCTCCAGCCTGGCGTTGAATCGCTGCTGGCCGCCCTCGCGTGCCTGCTCCACGCTTGCCAGCTCGAAGCGCGCGTTCTCACCCAGCTTGATCGCGCTGCCCTCGGCCAGACGCAACAGCACGCGGGAGCCGTCTCCGGTCGTGATGGTGTCGCCGCTCCTGAGTTGCGCTCCGGGCGCCAACGGTTGCCGTTTACCGTCGCGCGTGACCCACGCCGGCATCTGCAGCTCTTCCACTTCGGCGTTCGCGCCACGAGCTGAGAAAGGTGTCAACAGGCTGACGCCCAACGCCGCGACGGCCACCGCAGCGGCGCGCCATTTGCCCGGCACATCCATTTCCGTCATCCCTCCTCGGCTCCAGCCGACGCAGCATCGTATACGCGTGCGCAATGAACGCGGATGCGGCGGGGATATGCTGTTGGGCAACCCGGTCAGGGGTTGGCCTTCAGGTAATGGATGATCTTGCGGCGGACCTCCGCATCCTGCTGCTTGTAGAACATGTAAACGCCGGGCACCCATTTTTGTGGATTGGTGATCCACACGTCGAGGGCGGCGTCGTTCCACTCCATGCCTTTGAGCGCCTTGAGGAACGCGGCGGAATACACAAAATTGGGGAAGGTGCCTGCTGCGCGGCCGTAGATCCCTCGCAGGTTTGGCCCATACGGCGGCGCGACCGCGAGGTGCAGCGCGTCCGTCGCGGTGTGAGGCCCGCCCGATTCGAACGTCATCGGGTCGGGGGCATCGAGGACTGCTCCCTGTAACATAGCAAGGCGCAAGACCGTTTGCCGCGCTGGTCCCAGCCAGCCGGTTGGTGGTGCCGTTACCTTGCCGTGGCAGACCATACACTGCGAGGTATACAGTTTCTCGCCGGCCGCGAGGTCGTCGTCCTGCGCTAAAGCCGCAGTCCCGAGCATCATCGCCGCCGCAACGTAGGCGGCGCCAACGTTTACAGAGTTCATGTTCCTCCCTCGCGAATAAGCTTGGCCTTGTCCGCCAACAACGTAGCGCAACGGGGATAGCGGCCGTTGATGTAGATCAACATCCGGGGGCCGGTGTTTTGCCCTGGAGCCCGTATCCTCGTAGGGGCCTCGAGGCTGCCCGGTCGCGTGCGCCTTCCAAGGCGCACCCGGACGGCCCATAATGAGCACTTCGTCAACTCGGTTTATCGCCCTATGGACTATCGAGCACCGGGCTCGGTGAAAGAGGCGGTCGAGCTGCTGGCGCTCCACGATGGTCGCGCACACGTGCTCGCCGGAGGCACCGACCTGCTGGTGAAACTGCGTGGCGGCTTCGTTGCCCCGCAAGTGGTCGTGGACGTGAAGGCCATTCCGCAGCTCCGCGGCATCGAGAGCGATGCACGCGGGTTTCGCATCGGGGCGGCCACCAGCTGCGCCGAGCTTGCCGAGCACGCTGCTTTTTCCGCGGCATGGCCGGGGGTGGTCGAGGCGCTCCACCTGATCGGGTCGACCCAGATTCAAGGCCGGGCCACCGCCGGCGGCAATCTTTGCAACGCGTCGCCAGCTGCGGACAGCGTCCCTGCGATGATCGCTGCCGGGGCGATCTGCCAGGTGGCAGGGCCTGGCGGTGAGCGCGAGGTGCCGGTGGAGAAGATCGTAACCGGGCCCGGACGGACTTCGCTGGCCCGCGGGGAGTTCGTCGTCGGGTTCCGGCTGCCGAAGCCGCCGCCGCGTTCGGGCGATGCTTACCTGAGGTTGATCCCGCGCACCGAAATGGACATCGCCGTGGTGGGCGTTGGCGTGTCCCTTGCGCTCGACGACAAGGGTGTCTGCACCCAAGCGCGCGTCGGGCTTGGCGCAGTTGCGCCCACGGCGTTGCTGGTCGAAGCCGCCGGGAAAGCCCTGATCGGCACTCGACTCGACGCTCCCGCACTCGCGGCGTTGGCAGCGGCGACCAGCGCGGTCTGCAAGCCGATCGACGACAAGCGAGGCACGATTGCCTACCGCATCAAAGTGGCGGGCGTGCTCGCCCGCCGGGCGGCGGCGATCGCCCTCGATCGCGCACGTGCACGCAATGCCTGATGGACGGGACGAGGGAATTCAAGGTGGCCACTAAACATCACGTAACGACGACCATCAACGGGGACCCAGCCGAGTTCCTCTGCACATCGGAGCAGACGCTGCTCGACGTGCTGCGCGACGTTCTGTACCTGACCGGAAGCAAGGAAGGCTGCGCCTCGGGCGATTGCGGGGCGTGCAGCGTCATCCTGGATGGACGGCTGGTCTGCTCCTGCCTGGTGCTGGGCGTCGAGGCCGAGGGGCGTGACGTCGAGACGATCGAAGGCATGGCGAATGGTGATGAGCTGCATCCCCTGCAGCAGAAATTTCTGGAGCACGCGGCGCTGCAGTGCGGGATCTGCACGCCCGGCTTCCTGGTCGCGGCCAAGGCGTTGCTCGCGCGCAACCCGGACCCGACCGAAACCGAAGTGAGATACTGGCTGGCCGGAAACCTGTGCCGCTGCACCGGCTATGACAAGATCGTGCGTGCGGTGCTCGATGCCGCCGCGGACATGAGAGGGAACTAAAGCATGAACGATGTCACGATGAAGGGGCTGGGCGAGCGGATATGGAAGGTGGTGGGCACACGGCCGGTGCGTCCCGACGGAGTGGACAAGGTCACCGGGCGTGCCAAGTTCGGAGCCGACCTGAACCTGCCCAACATGCTGATCGGCAAAGTGCTGCGCAGCCCGCACGCGCACGCCCGCATCAAGTCGATCGACGCTTCGAAGGCGCAAGCACTCCCCGGCGTCAAGGCGGTCGTCACGTCCGCCGACTTCAGCGACCTGCCGTCCGAGTTCATTCCGGCCGGCGAGATGATGGTCAACTTCCGCGACATGACGCGCAACGTGATGGCGCGCGAGAAGGCGTTGTACGAGGGACACGCCGTGGCGGCGGTGGCGGCCATCAGCGAGGCGGTCGCGGCTCAGGCGCTCAAGCTGATCGAGGTCGAGTACGAAGTGCTGCCGCACGTGCTGGATGTCGCACAGGCGATGCAGGCCGACGCCCCGCTCCTGCACGAGAACATGTATACCATCGGCATGGAGCCCAAGCCGGAGAAACCCTCGAACGTCGCCAAGCGGGTGGAGTTTGCGCTGGGCGACGTCGCGGCAGGCTTCGCCAAGGCGGATGTCGTGATCGAGCGCGAGTTCACCACTCAGCCGGTGCATCAGGGCTACATCGAGCCGCATGCCTGTGTCGCGAGCGTATCCGAAGACGGTCAGGCCGAGCTTTGGTGCAGCACGCAGGGCCAGTTCATCGTGCGCAACTTCTGCGCGAAGCTGCTGGGCATGGAGCTGTCCCGGTTGCGCGTGACTGCGTCCGAGATCGGCGGCGGCTTCGGCGGCAAGACTGTGGTGTACCTCGAGCCGCTGGCGCTCGTGCTGTCGCGCAAGGCCGCGCAGCCGGTCAAGATGGTCATGTCGCGGACCGAAGTATTCAAAGCGTCGGGCCCCACCTCCGGCGCGAGGATCTGGGTCAAGATCGGCGCGACTCGTGACGGACGGATCACGGCGGCCGAGGCGCTGCTCAAGTACCAGGCCGGTGCGTTCCAGGGATCTCCCGTGCAGCCTGGGTGCATGTGCGCATTCGCCCCGTACGACCTAGAGAACGTGAAGGTGATTGGCTTCGATGTCGTCGTCAACCGGCCGAAGGTGGCCGCTTACCGCGCGCCGGGCGGGCCGATCTCGGAGTTCGCAGTCGAGTCCGTGATCGATGAGCTGGCCGGACGCCTCAATCTGGACCCGATCGAGTTTCGTCTCAAGAATGCAGCGAAGGAGGGCACGAAGGCGGCCTACGGGCCGAAGTTCGGGCCGATCGGTCTGGTGCAGACGCTGGAAGCGGCGCG
>DASPUW010000331.1:0-23491 GCA_035622675.1 Burkholderiales bacterium
CAAAAACGAGGCATCCGACTCGTCGGCTTCGACCACGATGAACTCGCCCTTGCCCAGCTTGGCGTGGGATCCAGCGGCCTCCAACCGACCGCCGATCACGAAGGTCGGATCCATGCCCGCCTCGGCCAGCACGCTGGCGACGAGGCTGGTGGTCGTGGTCTTGCCATGGGTGCCGGCGATCGCGATGCCCTGTCGCAGCCGCATCAGCTCCGCAAGCATCAGCGCTCGTGGCACAACCGGAACGCGCCGTGCGTGCGCCGCACCGACCTCTGGGTTGCCGGGCTTGACCGCGGTCGACACCACTACCACGTCGGCTCCCTCCACATTGCTGGCGTCATGACCCCGAGACACGCTCGCGCCGAGGCTGCGCAGGCGCTCGGTCGCGGCGCTATCGGACAGATCGGAGCCGCTCACCTGGAACCCGAGGTTGAGCAGCACCTCAGCGATTCCGCTCATCCCAGAGCCGCCGATGCCGACGAAATGGACGCGCTTGACCTTGTGCCTCATGCCCCCCGCTCACCTCAGTAAGCTGCTAGCCTCGAGCAGGAACTGCAGGCGCAGATCGCCCAGATCCTGTCTGCGAGGCACGCGCTCCGTGCGCGCTGGAAGGCGCAGCCGCAGCAGGTCACTGCGCCGTCTCGCCTGTTTGTTAACTTTGGGTTGCGCCACGCTGTCTTCCTTCTCTGAGCTCATCCGGCACACGCCACGCAGATATCCGTCACCGTTGCCGCGGCCTCCGGCTTGGCCAGCGCACGTGCGCGCTTAGCCATTTCCGCGAGCTGCTCGCGCGTGAAGCCCAGCAGCAGGTCCGCCAGACGACGCGGTGAGAGCTCACGCTGCTGGACTAGCACGGCCGCACCTGCGTCGACGAGAAAGCGCGCGTTGTGAGTCTGGTGGTCATCCACCGCATGGGGAAAGGGCACGAGTATGCTGGCAACGCCCGCCGCAGCGAGCTCAGAGACTGTCAGCGCGCCCGCTCGGCAGATGACCAAATCGGCGCGTCCGTATTGAGCGGCCATGTCGTCAATGAAGGGCGTCGCTTCAGCGCGCACGCCGGCCTGCTCGTAGCTGCGCCGCAGCTGGTCTAGATGCTTTGCTCCAGATTGGTGAGTGATCCGCGGGCGATGCCCCTCTGGAACCAGGCTCATCGCCGCTGGTACCACTTCGTTCAACGCCTGCGCACCGAGACTGCCTCCGAGCACCAGCAGCTGGAGAGAATCGGGCCGATTCGCGTAGCGAGTCTCGGGCTCTGGCAAATGTGCGATCGACTCTCGTACCGGGTTGCCTACCCACAGCGACTTCTTGAGCACGCCAGGAAAACCGGAGAGAACACGGTCGGCCACTCCTGCCAGCACTCGGTTGGCCAGACCCGCGACGGAGTTTTGCTCGTGCACCACCAGCGGCCGCGCAAGCAGCGAGGCCATCATGCCGCCAGGGAAGGAGACGTATCCACCCATTCCCAGCACCACATCCGGCCGCACTCGGAAAATCACTCTGGCGCTCTGCCAAAATGCGACAAGCAGGCTGAGCGGCAGCAGAGCGAGGCGCATGAATCCCTTCCCGCGCACACCGGAGAATCGGATCCATTCCATCTGGTAACCGTGCTTGGGGATCAGTGTGGCCTCCATTCCATCTTTGGAGCCCAGCCATACAACTCGCCAGCCTGCGCGGCGCATCTGTTCGGCGACCGCCAGAGCCGGCATCACATGCCCCCCTGTCCCGCCCGCCATAACCAGAATGGCCCGCGCAGCGTGTGTCTGCGGCGAGGCGCTTGTCGGCTGGCGCGAGGCGGGGTCAAGTCCCATCTCAATCCGGCCTCGCCCGCAGCGCGCTGCCCACCCACGCTGTTCTGACGCCACGCCCGGCGCGCGGCCGCGCGTTGGACGCCAAAGCCCCGCCTCCCAATTTCGCGATCGACCCCGAATCTGCGGTCCCGCGCATCAAGTTCCGGCTCTCCCAGTCAATGCGTAGCAGCATGGCAAGAGCTGCGCAGTTGGCAAGCAATCCACTGCCGCCGAAGCTCAAAAAAGGCAGAGTCAATCCCTTGGTCGGAAGCAAACCCAGGTTCACGCCCATGTTGATGATGGCCTGCACGCCGAGCCAGATCCCGATACCTTGCGCGGCCAAGGCAGAGAAGTAGCGCTCCAGTTTGGCCGCCTGCGATCCGATCGCGAAGGCTCGTACCGTGAGGAAGCCGAACAGCCCGATCACTAGCGACACGCCGCAGAAGCCAAGCTCCTCGCCGATCACTGCGAGCAAAAAGTCGGTGTGAGCCTCGGGCAGATAGAACAGTTTTTCCACGCTCGCCCCGAGGCCCACACCGAGCAGCTCGCCGCGCCCGAACGCGATTAGCGCATGCGACAGCTGATAGCCCTTGCCATAGGGATCGGCCCACGGATCCATGAAACCCAGAATGCGTTGCATGCGGTAGGGCGAAGTGAGGATGACCAGGACGAAACCCGCGACTAGCAGCACCACGAGGCCTGCGAACAGACGCCAATTCACTCCACCGAGGAACAGGATCCCCATGGCGATGGCGGCGATGACCGCGAAAGCGCCGAAATCTGGCTCGCGTAGCAGCAGTGCGCCCACGAACAGCATGACGGCGAACATCGGGAGGAACCCCTTACGCACGCTGTGCATCCACGCTGCCTTGCGGACGGTATAGTCCGCGGCGTAGAGAACAACGAAAAGCTTCATCAGCTCAGAGGGCTGCAGGTTCGCGATCACGAGCGGAAGCCAGCGCCGGCTGCCGTTGACCTCGCGCCCGACCCCAGGAATGAGCACCAGCACCAGCAGTGCTGCACCGAAGAGAAACAGGTAAGGAGCCGCGTCTTGCCACAGGCGCGTCGGGATCTGGAAGATCAGGCTTGCGAGTAGCACCGACACGCACACAAAAAGCAGTTGCCGGCAAAGAAAGAAGGTCGGCTGATTGGCGGCAAACCTGGACTGCTCGGCAATCGCGATAGAGGCGGAGTACACCATTACTACGCCCGCGCCCAGCAGCAGTGCACAAGTCCAGACAAGAGCATGGTCATACGCGCCAGGTGTACCCCGTCCGGGGGGAGCCAACGCCTCGCCCCAGTTCATCTTGCGGCCCCCAATTCCTGAACCGCGCGCGCGAAAACCTGAGCGCGGTGCTCGTAGTTGCGAAACATGTCGAAACTCGCGCAGGCTGGCGACAGCAGCACCGCATCGCCTTCGCGCGCCGCTGCCAGGCTCAGGCGTACGGCCTCGTCCATATCGCGCGCGAGTGCGACCGGCACGCCAGTGCTTTGAATGCTGCTGGCGATCTTGTCGCCGTCGCGCCCGATCAGCACGACAGCGCGCGCTCGGGCTGCGACAGCCGACTTGAGCGGAGTGAAGTCCTGTCCTTTGCCGTCGCCACCGGCAATGAGCACCACCTTCTGGCGCATGCCATTGAGCGCGGCGAGCGTGGCGCCCACATTGGTGCCCTTGGAATCGTCGTAGAATGCGACGCCGTCGATTTCGCCGATCTTTTGCACGCGGTGGGGCAGGCCCTCGAACTGGGAGAGCGCGAGCAGCAGTGCGTCGTACGGCAGCTCGATCCCGCGCGTAAGCGCCAACGCCGCGAGGGCGTTGGCCGCATTGTGCAAACCGACCACGCGCAGCTGCGACACCGCCATGAGTTGCTGGTCTCCCTGCGCCAACCAAGTGTCGCCGGCGCGATCCATCAAGCCCCACTCCCGCTCGCCAGAGGGCGCATCCAACCCGAACGTAAAGACGGTTCGCCCGGCCAGCGCCATGCTCCGGGACCACACGTCCTGTCGGTTGACGACCTGAATGCCGCTGCCGTGAAAGATGCGTGCTTTCGCCTGTGCATAGGCCGGCATCGTGCGATATCGGTCGAGGTGATCCTCGCTCAGGTTAAGGCAGGCGGCCACGTGCGCATCGAGCGACCTCGTCGTCTCGAGCTGAAAGCTCGACAGTTCGAGCACGAATACTTCCGGCTCCCGCTCCGACGCGCCGGTCGCCGTGGCAAGCTCCAGCAGGACATCGAGCACCGGCAGCCCGATATTGCCGGCTACGACGGTTCGCAACCCGGCTTGTCGACACATGGCGCCGGTCATCTCGGTTACCGTGCTCTTGCCGTTGGATCCCGTGATCGCGAGCACTTTCGCCGCACAGATGCCAGGCAGGGCCTGCGCGAACAGCTCAATGTCGCCTACCACCGGTACACCCCTGCCGGCGGCCGTCTCCACCAGAGGCTCGGCCAATGAAACGCCCGGGCTGATAGCGATCAATTCGGCGCCGTCGAAGCTCTCGCGTCGCAGAGCCCCGATGTCCACCGGGACATCCGGCGACTCTCGTTGCAGCTGAGACGCGCAGGGAGGCACCGCGCGCGTATCAGCAACGCGCACGCGTGCGCCGCTGTGGCGGAGCCAGCGCGCCATCGACAGGCCGCTCACCCCAAGACCGAGCACCAGCGCGTTTCTTCCAGCCAGCTCCATGCGACTGATCTCTCTTACCTCAGTTTCAGGGTGGACAGTCCGAACAGCACCAGCATCATCGTGATGATCCAGAATCGCACCACCACCTGATTCTCCTTCCACCCCTTCAGTTCGTAGTGATGGTGCAGCGGTGCCATGCGGAAGATGCGCTTACCCGTGAGCTTGAAGGAAGCCACCTGCAGCATCACCGACAGCGTTTCCACAACGAACACGCCGCCCATGATGAACAGCACGATCTCCTGACGGACGATGACGGCAACCGTTCCGAGCGCAGCACCCAGCCCCAAGGCGCCCACGTCGCCCATGAATACCTCGGCGGGATAAGCGTTGAACCATAGGAATCCGAGGCCCGCGCCAGCCAGGGCGGCGCAATACACCGTCAGCTCGCCCGCCCCGGGAATGTGCGGAAATCCCAGGTACTTGGAGAAGACGGCGTTGCCCGCCACGTAGGCAAATACGCCGAGCGCGCTCCCCACCATGACGGTGGGCAGAATGGCGAGCCCGTCAAGCCCGTCGGTCAGGTTGACTGCGTTACTGGTCCCAACGATGACGCAATAGGTGAGGATCACAAAACCGATCACGCCCAACGGATAGGCGATCTGTTTGAAGAACGGGACGATGAACTCGGTCTGTGCAGCCGTGCCGCTATATGCCAGGAAGCCGGCGGCGGCCAACCCCAGCACCGATTGCCAGAAGAACTTGGCGCGTGCCGGCAAGCCCTTGGGATTGCGATGGACTACTTTTCGATAGTCGTCGACCCATCCGATCACACCGAAGCCGAGGGTGACTGCGATCACGACCCATACGAAGCGATTGGTCAGATCGCTCCACAGGATGGTCGTGATGGTGATGGACACCAGGATCAAGGCGCCGCCCATCGTGGGTGTTCCGGCCTTGGACAGGTGCGTCTGAGGCCCGTCGTCGCGCACCGCCTGCCCGATCTTGTAGGCAGTCAGCTTGCGGATGACCGCAGGGCCCACCACGAAGGAGATCGCAAGCGCGGTCAAGGTCGCGAGCACCGCACGCAGCGTGATATAGGTGAAGACGTTGAAGGTGCGCACGTCCTGCGCCAGCCATTGCGTCACCATCAGCAGCATACTAATGCCCTCCCTCAGCCGGTTGGGACTCGCCGTTGATCAAGCGCTGCACCACGCGCTCCATACGCATGAAACGGGAACCCTTCACGAGGACGGTCGTGCCCGCGCTCAGAAGTCGATCGAGGGCGGCGTGCAGTGCGTCGAGGTCGCGGAAATGCTGGGCACCGTCGCCAAACGCGCGCGCCGCTGCCTCGGACAGGTCGCCTAGCGTGAGCAACTGGTCGATTCCAGCACGCCGGGCCTGTTCCCCGGTTTGAGCGTGCAGGACGGCGCCCTCCTGGCCCAGCTCTCCCATGTCTCCGAGCACCAGGACGCGCTTACCCGGTGCCGCCGCAAGCACCGCGATAGCCGCTCTGACGGAGTCGGGGTTAGCGTTGTACGTGTCATCGATCAGCGTGGCGCCGCTGCGCGCGGCCATGCGCTGCAGCCTGCCCTTGGTACCGGTGTAGCGCGCCAGACCGCTGGCGATCTCGGCGGGCGCGATGCCTACCGCATGTGCGCAAGCAGCAGCCGCAAGCGCATTGCGCACGTTGTGTAATCCAGGCACGTGCAGCCGGACGATGTATTCCGAATCCGGCGCACGCAGCGAGAGAAGGCTGCCCGCCGGGCTCAGCTCGAAGCGAGCCGATACGGCGGCAGGCGCGTCGATACCGAAATCGACGATCCTGCGGCCGTGATTCAACTGACGCCAATAGAGAGCATATTCGTCGTCGGCGTTGATTACGGCTACACCTGTTGCACCCAGAGCACCGAAGATCTCTCCCTTCGCGTGAGCGATGTCCTGGCGCGAACCGACCTCTCCCAGGTGCGCAACGCCAGCGTTCGTGACCAGCGCAACGCTCGGGCTCGCGAGGCGCGCCAGGTAACTGATCTCGCCGAGATGATTCATGCCCATCTCGAACGCGGCATAGCGGTGCCGCTCGCGCAGGCGCAGCAGCATGAGCGGCACGCCGATGTGGTTGTTGAGATTCCCGGTGGTCGCAAGCACGGCTTCCTCACCCGCCGCCGCGCTCAGCACCAGGGCGAGCATGTCCTTGACTGTGGTCTTGCCGTTGCTGCCCGTTATTGCGACGACTGGAACGTTGAACCGATTGCGCCAGTATGCCGCGAGGGTCCCCAGGGCCTGCCCCGTGTCGGGCACTGAAATCATCGGCGTGTCGGCGGTGGTCGGCAGCCGCCCCTGCTCGACAAGAACGGCGGCGGCACCGGCCGCCATCGCGGCAGCCACGAACGCGTGTCCATCGAAGCGCTCACCTCGCAGAGCGACGAACAGCGCACCGGGCTCGCCTTGGCGGCTGTCGGTGTTGACGGCGCTGAACGTCACGTTCGGGCCTGACCGAACACCGCCGAGGACGCGAGCGGCTGTGTCGACGTCAAGCATCAGCGACGCCCCTCCAGGATGCTGGCGGCCACCTCGGTATCGTTGAACGGCATGCGCCGCCCTGCGATCTCCTGATAGGCTTCGTGGCCTTTGCCGGCGATCAGAACCACGTCCTCAGGGCGCGACTCGTGCAGCGCGAGCAGGATGGCGGTGGCGCGGTCCAACTCCACGTGGTAGTTGGCATGTGCGCCAGCAATGATCGACTCGACGATGGCACGCGGATCCTCGCCGCGCGGGTTATCGCTGGTGATGAACACTTGATCTGCTAGCCGCGTGGCTACTTCACCCATCAGCGGTCGCTTGCCAGCGTCGCGTTCCCCACCGCAACCGAATACGCAGATCAGCCGGCCGTCGGCTCCCAGGACCGTGCGTAGCGTCTCCAGCACTTTCTGGAGCGCATCCGGCGTATGCGCGTAATCCACCACTACCAGCGGCTTACCCTGGCGCCGGATCATCTGCAGACGACCCGCCACAGGCTCGACGCGCTCCAACGCCGTGGTTGCATCCTCCAATCTGACGCCAGCCGCCAACAACGTCCCGAGCACGCCGAGCAGGTTGGCAGCGTTATAGCCCCCGAGCAGCTGGCTGCGAATGACGCCGGCACCCCAAGGGGTTTCGATCTCCAGCGTGAGCCCGTGCTTTGACAAGTCGAGCTTGTGACCAGAGATTTCGCCTTTGCCCAGCCCATAGCCGAGCACGTTGATCCGCGAGCGGTCGAGCGCGGCCGCCAGTTCGAGCCCGAAACTGTCATCCAGGTTGATCACCGCATGCTGCAGCCCGGGCCAGCTGAACAACCTCGCTTTCGCAGCACCGTAGCGCTCCATGCTGCCGTGGTAGTCCAAGTGATCGCGGGAAAGGTTGGTGAACAGCGCGGCCGCGAAGGTCACGCCATTCACCCGGCCCTGCTCCAGGCCGTGGGAGGAGACTTCCACGACCACTCCCGACGCCCCCTGCTGCAGCAGGCTGGACATGTGCGATTGAAGCGCGACTGCGTCGGGGGTGGTGTGAGTAGAGGTCGCGAGCCGCCCGGGGAAGCCGTTCCCGAGCGTGCCGATAACTGCGGTACGCCGACCCAGGTTCGTGAGGCTCTGCGCAATCCAGTGGGAGCAGGACGTCTTGCCGTTGGTTCCGGTCACGCCCGCCACCCACATGCTGCGAGACGGCTGTCCGTACACGCTGCCCGCGATGAACCCCAACCTCTCGCGCAAGCGCGAGACAGCCAAGTTCGGCACCCGCCAGGCGGAATTCCACTCAAAGTTTCGTGCGTCCCAGATGACGGCGGCCGCACCAGCGGCGATGACCTGCTCGATGAAGGCGCGTCCATCAGTACGAACGCCAGGCATGGCAACAAACACATCCCCGGGCTCTACCCGGCGGCTGTCCGTGACCAGTCGAGTGACTGGCACACCGAGACCCTCGAGCGCAGCGCGGTCGGCGCCTGGCGAGAGGTCCTGGTTTTCGGCGGCCTCGCTCATACCTCTTCTCGCACCTCCGGCAGCGCTTCGATGGGGACAACGTCGACCATGGGCGCGTCGGGCGATATGGACAAGATGCTCAACGCCTCTGACATGACGCGACTGAACACTGGTGCGGCAACGACGCCGCCGAAGTACTCGCCAGCGCTCGGCTCATCGACCATGACGGCAACCAGCAAGCGAGGATTGGAGGCAGGCGCCATCCCGACGAAGGAGGATACGTAGCGGTCTGCGGCATATCCCCGACCATCCAATTTGTGAGCGGTGCCAGTCTTGCCAGCCACCCGGTAGCCCGGGATGCGGGCGCGCGGGGCTGTGCCGCCCGCCTGAACGACCAGTTCGAGCATGCTGCGAACCGCGAGCGCCGTGGCTCGCGAGATCACGCGCTTGCTCTCGGGCCTCTGATCCTGCCGAACAAGCGTCACCGCCTGGAGCTGCCCGTCGGTCGCGAAGACGGTGTAAGCGCGCGCCAGCTGCAGCAGGCTGACGGAGATGCCGTGGCCGTAGGACAGTGTCGCCTGCTCGATTGGCCGCCACTGCTGAAAGGGGCGCAAATGGCCCGAGGCCTGACCAGGAAACCCGAGCTCCGGCGTCGCGCCGAAGCCGGCTCCCGAAAGAATCCGCCATAGCGACTCGCGCGGCAGCGCGAGTGCGAGCTTGGCTGCGCCGACGTTGGACGACTTCTGAATCACCTGCGCCACGCTCAGCTCGGACTCGGGATGAGCGTCGTGGATGGTCGCGTCTCCCACGGTCAAGTAGCCGGGCGCAGTCTGCAGCACGGTGTTGGGCCTGATCACTCCGGCCTCCAAAGCGGCAGCCACAGTGAACGGCTTGAGCGTCGAGCCAGGTTCGAAGGTGTCGGTGATGGCACGGTTGCGTGCCTGGCGCGCGTCCAGCGTGGCGCGGTTGTTCGGATTGAAGGCAGGCAGGTTCACCAGGGCGAGCACTTCGCCTGTCGCGAGATCGAGCGCCACGAGTCCGCCAGCCTTAGCACGATGCTGCGCCAATGCGCTCTTCAGCTCACGGTATGCCAGGTACTGCAGCTTGCGGTCGATGGACAATGCCAAGTCACGCCCCTCGACCGGCACCCGCAGGTGCTCGACGTCTTCAACCACTCGGCCGAGTCTGTCCTTGATTACTCGGCGGCTCCCGGGTCTGCCCGCGAGCAAGTCTTGGTATTCGAGCTCGATGCCCTCCTGGCCGCGGTCATCCACGTCAGTGATCCCGATCAGCTGGGCGGTTATCTCACCGGCCGGGTAGTAACGGCGATATTCGCGTCGCAGTGAGATTCCAGGGAGTCCGAGCTGCACGACTTTGGCCGCCAACTCCGGGGCGAGCTGGCGCCTGAGGTAAACGAACTCCCGGCCCGACTCCGTCAGCTTCCGGGCAAGCTCGGGCTCGTCGAGGCCGAGCAGGTTGGCGAGCTGGCGGCGCTGTGACGAGGTGATCTGCACGTCTGCTGGTGTGGCCCACACGGATTCGACCGGCGTGCTGATGGCAAGCGGATCGCCGAGGCGGTCGGTGATCATGCCGCGATGAGCAGGCAGCTCAATGATGCGAGTGAATCGCGACGCGCCCTCCTGCTGGAGGAAATCGTTTTGCCACACTTGGAGATACATCGCACGCGCGGTGAGCGCGCCAAAGCAGAGCAGCAGCAACCCAACGACAACCCGAGCTCGGGCAAGGGGCAAGCGGAGCTGGAGCGCCGGATTGTGCAGTGCTCTCAACGCCCGCCTCCTGGACGCTGGGCATCAGAGCCGCTCGCTCGCGACTGCCTCGCTGCACCGATCTGCTGGCCATCGCCACTGGTAGGACCTACGGATAGCAAACGCAGGCGCGCCCCGGACGGCACGCGCATCTGCAGCCGACCGCTAGCGATCTTCTCGATGCGCGCGTGCAGGGCCCACGTGCTCTGCTCGAGCTGCAATTGACCCCATTCAACGTCGAGCTGCTTCGTCACCCCCTCCTCCTGGGTGAGCTCCGAAAAGAGCTTGCGGGCCCTGTGCTGTGAGGTCACCAGCGCGAGGGCACAGAGGAGGAGGGTGGCGCAGAGCGCGATGTTGAGCTTGATCACGTGGGCCGGCGTTCCAGGGCCGGTCGACCGGACAGCCTCTCGGCAATCCTCAAGATGGCGCTTCGCGCTCTCGGGTTCGCTGCGCGCTCCCCGGGACCCGGGCGTACGGGTTTACCGACCAGACGGAGCATGGGTGGGATGCGCTGGTCTTCCCGTACCGCCAGCCCACGTGGTACAGGTGCCGGTCGTGAGTTGTCGCGCATGAAGCGTTTCACGATGCGGTCCTCGAGGGAATGGAAGCTGATCACGACCAGGCGGCCACCCTCGCGCAGCAGCTCGACCGCCTGCGGCAGCGCTAGCGATAGTTCCTCAAGCTCTTGATTGATGAAAATCCGTATAGCCTGGAATGTCCGCGTCGCCGGGTCTTGGCCTGGCTCGCGCGTGCGAACGACGTCTTCCACGATCTGGGCAAGCTGTCGGGTGGAGTCGATAGCTCGCCTCGATCGAGCCGCAACAATCGCTCTTGCAATCTGCCGAGCAAACCGTTCTTCGCCATATAGTTTGATCACCTCCCCGATGTGGTTTTCCGGTGCCGTCGCAAGCCATTCAGCGGCCGTAACGCCGCGGCTCGTATCCATCCGCATGTCAAGCGGGCCGTCCAATCTGAAGCTGAAGCCGCGCTCCCCATCCGCGAGCTGCGGCGACGCTGTACCCAAGTCCATCAAACAACCGTCCACGCGTTCGATTCCCTGCTCCGCCAACACATCGCGCATTCGCCCGAAGCTCTCGTGCAGTGATACAAAGCGAGCGTCGTCTATATCCCGCGCCGATTCCAGGGCAGCCGGGTCACGATCGAGCGCGACCAGCCGCCCCCCGCCCTTGAGGCGACGCAGGATTTCGCGGCTATGGCCGCCCCTGCCGAAGGTGCAGTCGACGTAGACCCCGTCTCCTTTGACCGCCAGCGCGTCTACGGCTTCCCGTAGCAGCACCGGCAAGTGCACCTGAGTCTGGTCGGTCTTCGTATCCTCGAACTCCCGTTCGAGCATCGCTTGCGCGAGCATGTCTCAAAGATCAGGGGCTAAGACGACATGGGGTCGAGCGGAGCATGGCTCAGAGTGAAAAGCCGTCGAGCTCAGGCGGCACATCGTCCTGGCTGAGAACGCTCGATTTCTCCATTTGCGCCCCCCACTTCGCCTCGTCCCATAGCTCGAAGCGCAGACCCTGGCCGATCAACGCCACATCCTTCTCGAGGCCGGCAAATCTGCGCAGCGGACCCGGAATCAGAATGCGACCGGCGCCGTCGACATCGACATCCGAGGCATTGCCTACAAGAAGACGCTGCAGGTCGCGAGTGCGTTGACTGAAGCTCGACAGGCCCATGAGCTTCTGTTGAATCGGTTCCCAGTCGGGCGCCGGGTAGAGCAGGAGGCAAGATGTGGAGTCGGCAGTGATGACCAACTTCCCGCCAGAGCGAAGCTGGAGCACCTCGCGGAACTTCGCTGGCACCGCGAGCCGGCCCTTACTATCCAGTGTCAGCGAGGTGACGCCTCGGAACACATAGCCCCCTGATTATCGAGGATCTCCCACAATCCCCCACTTTTTCCCACTTCAGAGGCACTATAAGTTAAAAGATTGGGCTGGGTCAAGCTGAAATCACTGGATTTTGCATTCCGGACAATGACTTATCATGCAGACTAGAGAAAGTCTGTAGGTGACCTACAGAGATTCAATGAAAATAGGATGATACGAGGACTACTGAATGTGACTTCGAGAATTAACAAGCACACGTCTGTCGGGAAAGGACGACACTTCGGTGCTGATCTGATCTGCTGCGAGAGGAGTGAAGCTGACCTATAAGCCGGGTTCTGTCCAGGGGATGGACCCCTTGGGCAATCATTCCTCTGGGCCGCCGGTTACCCGGCGGCTCAAGCGGCCTACCCGGAAGCAGCGCGAGCCGCGCTATCGCTTCCCTATTTGGCCTTGCTCCGGATGGGGTTTGGCGTGCCGTCCCTGTTGCCAGGTCCGCGGTGGGCTCTTACCCCACCGTTTCACCATCGCCGGTCCCGCGAGCGGGACGTAGGCAGGCTTCTCTCTGTTCCACTTTCCGTCGCCTCGCGGCGCCCGGCCGTTAGCCGGCATCCTGCTCTGCGGAGCCCGGACTTTCCTCTGTGTGGCACACGGCCCACAGCGACTGCCCAGCCAGCTTCACTTCGTCATGATAGCGGAAGTGACCTGTCCGCTTGCGCGCATCGCGCCTTAAACGACCGACCAACGCACACGCTCACCGGCGCGCAGCGGGACCACCGTGCTTGCGCCGTAGGGCAGCTCGTCAGGCACAGTCCATTCGCGCCGCACCAAGGTGAGCTGCTCGCTATTTCTCGGCAACCCATAGAAGTCGGCGCCATGAAAGCTAGCGAACGCCTCCAGCCGTCCGAGGGCACCTGCCGCTTCGAACGCTTCTGCGTACAGCTCGATTGCGGCGTGCGCCGTGTATACCCCGGCGCATCCGCACGGCGCTTCTTTGGCGGTACGGGCATGCGGTGCGCTGTCGGTGCCGAGGAAGAATTTGGGCTCGCCCGAAGCGATAGCCCGAAGCAAGGCTTGGCGATGCTCCTCATGCTTGAGCAAGGGCAAACAGTAGTGATGCGGACGTAATCCATCCTGAAACAGTGCGTTGCGATTGAGCAGCAAATGATGCGCGGTGATCGTGGCAGCAACGTTGGGGGGAGCGGCCAGCACGAACCGGACCGCGTCCGCGGTGCTGATGTGTTCCAGCACGATCTTGAGGCCGGGCAGGCGCTGAACGAGGGGCCCGAGAGTGTGTTCGATGAACGCTTTCTCGCGATCGAACACGTCGATCTGCGTATCAGTCACTTCTCCATGCACCAGTAGCGGCAAGCCCGTTTCGGCCATGGCCTCCAACGACTTGAGACACCGGCGCAGATCGGTGACCCCAGACTCGGAGTGTGTGGTCGCGCCTGCCGGGTAGTACTTGATGGCGTACACGGCCCCGCTGGCGCGCGCGGAGCGCACTTGATCCGGAGTCGTTTCCTCTGTCAGGTACAGGGTCATCAGCGGCTCGAAACGGGCGCCGCGGGGCAACGCCGCCCGGATGCGCTCGCGATATGCCAGCGCGGATTGCGTCGACGCGATGGGTGGCCGCAGATTGGGCATGATGATGGCACGCGCGAAACGTCTCACGCTGTGCGGCAGCACCGCGCGCAAGGCCTCTCCGTCACGCACGTGCAGGTGCCAGTCGTCCGGTTTTATTATGGTCAGCTGATTCATGTCCTGCTCGAGCCTCGAATCACGGTCGCAGCATGCGCGTTGACTGTTTTATTCTGTCTTTCCTTGCGTTGCGCCTGGGTGCGCCGTTCGATCGGCGCGCGCCTTCAGTTCCAGGGCGCGCTTGTACATCGCTTTTCTGTGCGTGCCGGTGATCGCAGCAGCCAGGTCTACGGCCTGCTTGAGCGGCAGCTCACGCAACAGGACCTCCAGTGCTCGCTGCGACGCCTCTAGCGCATCGACGCGTCCACCGCTCGCACGCTCAACGATCAGTACGAATTCACCGCGCGTCCTGTTCGGATCTGCCTCAAGCCAGGCACGCGCGTCACCCAGCCTACAACGATGGAAGGTCTCGAACAGCTTGCTGATCTCGCGCGCGATCACGACGACTCGCTCCGGCCCCAGGCAACGTTCCATATCGTCGACAGCCGACGGCAAACGGTGCGGCGCTTCGTAGAACACCAGGGTGTATGGCAACTGAGAGAGAGCTCTCAGCTCCTCGCGGCGATGCACCGCCTTGGCGGACAGATAGCCGCAAAACAGAAATTGCTGAGCGTTCACCCCGGCGACGGAGAGCGCTGCGGTCACCGCGCTCGGCCCAGGAATCGGGATTACACGCCGGTCAGCCGCGCGCACGCGCGAGACCAGCACCGCTCCCGGATCGCTTATCCCCGGCGTCCCGGCGTCGGTCACGTATGCAACAGAGTTGCCGTCCCCGATCAATGCGATGAGTTCCTGCGCGGCGCGCCCTTCGTTGTGCTCGTGCAAGGCGATCAACCGGGCGGAAATCTGATAGTGGGATAACAGCTGCCGCGTACGGCGCGTGTCTTCTGCCGCCACCGCTGCGACCGAAGCAAGTACGTCGAGCGCGCGCAAAGTGATGTCACGCAAGTTACCCAGCGGCGTCGCCACGACATATAATGCCGCCTCCGCCCGCGTTCTGACGTCGCTATGCAACGTTCACCGGTCTCGTCTCTGCTGCTGTCACCGCTACTATACTTCGCGGTCTGCGCGTTGGCCAATCAGGCGGCGCTCGCGCAGCAGCAGGATTCGAGGACCACTGAGCCACTATCTCGGCCACACATCGCGGTTTTGCTGCCACTCAAGTCTGCGGCCATCGGCCGGCAGGCGGAAGCGCTTCGCCTCGGGATACTCGAAGCGGCGAAGGTGCATCGTGGCACCACTCTGCCGCTGGTGGTGAGGGGCACTGGTGACGATCCGTTCGATGTCGTGCAGGATTATGAGAGCGCGGTGCGCGCTGGCGCTCAGCTCGTCATCGGCCCGCTCACGCGCAGCGCAGTCACCGCGCTCGCCGGCACCACGCTGGTCATCGTACCGACCCTCGCGCTCAATGCCCCCGAGGATGAGTCGGTCATACCGCCCAAGCTCTACGTCTTTGGGCTGCAAATCGAAAACGAGGCGCGGCAGGTGGCGCAGCTCGCACGCGACCGGGGTCGGCGCAATGCTATCGTGGTTCGCAGTGAAGCCCCCCTTTCGCATCGGCTCGCGCAGGCCTTCGAAGACGAGTTCGCCCGGCGTGGCGGCACCATCCAGGATCAGTTCCAGTATTCCAGCGCGCCCGGTCTGGTCAAGCTGCGTGAAACGATCGCCACCGGTGTAAGCGATGTGATCTTCCTCGCACTGGACGCCGAGCGCGCCAAGCTGGTCCGTTCTTATCTGGGCACCGCGTTGCCGATCTACGCGACCTCCATGGTGCACACCAGCGCGGAGCCGTTGGCTAACTTCGAGCTGAACGGCATTTACTTCGTCGATATGCCCTGGTTGCTCTCACCCGATCATCCAGCTGTACTGTCCTACACCCGCCAGGACCAGCTCGGCCTCGAGTTCCAGCGTTTCTATGCGTTGGGCATCGATGCCTATCGTATTGCGCAGGAGCTGCTCATGCCTGCCTCGAACCAGGCTCCGCTCGATGGTGTTACCGGCTACATCACGCTGGAAAAGGATCACCGCTATGTTCGCGAGGTCATCCCGGCACAGTTCAGCCAAGGGGAGACGCACGTCCTGAGCCGTCCGTTGTCTTGGCTGCTTCCAACGATGGTCGAGGTTGGCTTTAGATAGGTGCAATGAATCGTCGCGGCGTCCAGTCCGAAGACGAAGCGCTGGGATTCCTACGCCGCCAGGGACTCATGCTCGAGGAACGCAACTACACCTGCCGGCTGGGCGAGATCGACCTCATCATGCGCGATGGCACAACGCTCGTGTTCGTGGAAGTACGCATGCGTCGCAACCGTTCATTCGGCGCCGCCGCGGAAAGCATCACTCCACGCAAACGCGCGCGCCTGCTCGCAGCCGCTCGCCATTTTCTAGCTGGGCGCCGCGCCATGCCCGCATGCCGGTTCGACGCCGTTCTAATCGACAACGATGGCGCCCCCGAATGGATCAAAGATGCGTTTGGAGAGTAAGAATTGTCGTGGATAAACGACTCGTCATGCTGCAGGCATGTGTGATAGCTTGCGCGCCTGAAGGGCGGGCCAAGGAACGTGCATGGATTTGAACAAGCGTATCGGTCAGCACTTTGCGGAAAGTGCACAACTCAAGACGCAGGCCGCGAAGGCCCTCACCGAACCTTTGCGGCACGGGGCCGAGCGCATGGTTCGATGTTTGATGAACGAGGGGAAGATCCTAGCCTGCGGCAACGGGGGCTCGGCGGCGGATGCACAACACTTCAGCGCGGAAATGCTCAACCGGTTTGAGATGGAAAGGCCCGCGCTACCAGCGGTCGCCCTGACCACAGATTCATCCACTATCACCTCCATCGCCAATGACTACGACTACGATCAAGTATTCGCCAAGCAGGTCCGCGCATTGGGCCAGCCTGACGATCTGCTGCTTGTCATCTCAACCAGTGGGAATTCGCGCAGCATCGTGGAAGCGGTGCATGCAGCGCACGAACGCCATATGGGGGTGATCGCGCTGACTGGCAGAAATGGAGGTGTGGTGGGAGACCTTCTCGGTCAAGACGACATCCATGTCTGCGTCCCCCACTCGAGCACTGCTCGTATTCAGGAGGTGCATATCTTGTGCTTGCACTGTCTTTGTGATGCTGTCGACTGCCTGCTGCTGGGGGTGGAATAGGACATGGAGAAACGACAACTGATGTTGCTGTGCCTGGCAATGCTGGTGCCTGCACTACATGGGTGTGTTCCCGCGGTCGTCGCGGCCGGCGGCGCAGCCGTCGTAATGGTGGACGATAGACGCAGCACGGGCACCTACGTCGAGGACAAGACCATCGGCTCCAAAGTGAGCAGTCGGATCAACGAGAAATACAGCGACGAGGTTCATGTAGACGTCATCCCCTTCAATCGCTTCGTGCTGTTGGTGGGAGAAGCCCCGACACAGCAGATCAAGGACGACATCGGTGTCATCGCGTTGGGTGTGGAGAACGTGCGCAACGTGCAGAACGATATTTCCGTCGGTCCGGTCACTTCGACCACAACGCGCGCCAATGACGCCTACTTGACCAGTAAAGTGAATGCGAACTTTGCCACGGCAGGCAAGTTCGATCCCGTTCACGTCAAAGTCGTGACTGAAGACAGCGTGGTGTATTTGATGGGCCTAGTGACGCACAAGGAAGGCCAGGACGCTGCCGAGATCGCCAGCACCACTGGCGGCGTAAAAAAAGTGGTGAAAGTCTTCGAGTACATGGATTGACTGAGGGAAACGTCGCTGCGCACGAGGCAGACGTCTCCAGCCCTTCGCTGCGCCGTGCGTGACACACCATGCGCCGTTTTCGGGGTGTTTACCGCTCGGTGCGCGCACCAAAGACTCGCGCGAGCCACCGCGGTCCACAATTCAAGACTCTCTTAGTTTGCGTGCGTGCGCAGGCCGGACCAGGGCATAAGCGAGAACTTGCCCTTGTCCTCGATGACCTGAGTGTGAAAGGAGAGGTATTCGTCGATACCGCCAGCAGAATTACCGTCGGTACGCTCGGAGGCGTTCTGTGCTGCTTGCCCACCCCGTCCTGCATCCCGTGCAGCCTTTGACACCCCGGTGACACCCTCCTGGCATTGCGGATACTGTGCCACAGGTGCGGGCTTAGCTTGCTGGATTGGGCCTGCAACTGCCGCGAACATAACCAGGAAGAAACTCCCGCCCACCAACACTTGCGAGATCTTCCTCATCATTTCAACCCTCTTCGGTTGCGACATGAGGTTGAGAGTAGCCACTCGAAGGGCTACTGTCAAACTGACAGACCGCTGCTGGCCTTGCAGCGGAGCACGCGGCACAGGAGGTTAGTCCCGCTACCTGACGTGTGCCTGATCGTGCCTGTATCATGGCTTTTTTGTGACTGACGCCGTGGCCACGTCGCCTCCAGCCGTCGACTTTGAGCGCAAGATCTGCGCTCCCGCGGTGTTGCCTTCCCGTGTTAGCGCGCTCGCGCGTCCCCTGGTATTCACCAACGGCTGTTTCGACATCCTGCACCGTGGCCATGTGACTTACCTTTGCCAAGCGCGCGCCTTAGGCGCAAATCTACTGGTGGCGCTCAACAGCGACGCATCCGTGCGTCGTCAAGGCAAAGGGGATGACAGGCCCATCAATTCACTCGCAGATCGCGTCGCAGTTGTAGCAGCGCTCTCCTCGGTGGACATCGTGACCTGGTTCGACGAAGACACACCGCTCGACCTGATCCGGATGCTGCGACCCGATGTGCTGGTCAAAGGTGGAGATTGGCTCGTGGATCAAATTGTTGGAGCTCGCGACGTTCGGTCCTGGCACGGGAGCGTTTATTCGATCCCTATCCTGCACCCCGCTTCCACAACTGCCCTGTTGCACAGAATCCGCAGCCACTGAGGTACACCCCTCGCACGACTAAAGTCGCTGCACGCGCAGCCGATTACAGTCCGTCTGTCGCGCTCCTCGGGTGCATTGCGCATCCCTGAATAACTTGGTGGCTTCCGGCCACAATGCCTAGCAAGCCTAGTACCTCGGCGTCGCCCGCGAAGGCCGCCGAAATGCGCGAGTACCACTTTGCACCGCAAGACTTCCGTCGCATTCGGCAGCTCATTCACGCGCGCGCGGGGATCTGGCTGTCGAAGGCCAAGCAAGACATGGTTTACAGTCGCCTGGCGCGGCGTCTGCGTGCGCGTGGTTTGCAGCGATTTTCTGAGTATCTCGCCGTCCTCGAAGAGGGAGACAACGCGGAGTGGGAGGCGTTCACCAACGCGCTTACCACCAACCTCACGGCTTTCTTCCGTGAGGAGCACCACTTCCCGATCCTCGCGGAGCACGTGATGATGGTGGCCAAGCGGCGTCCAGCACGACTGTGGTGCTGCGCGTCGTCCACCGGCGAAGAGCCCTATTCTATGGCCATCGCCCTGGTGGAGGCGTTCGGCAGCTTTAGTCCACCAGTTTCGATTCTAGCCAGCGACGTCGACACGCAGGTATTGCAGAAAGCGGAGGGCGCGATCTATTCGCTCGATCGCCTGGAGAAAATTGGCTCTGGGAGGGTGAAGCGCTTCTTCCTTCGCGGCAAAGGAGGGCACTCGGGCTACGCTCGTGCACGCCCCGAATTACGTAAGCTAGTGAGTTTCAAGCGCATCAATCTGCTCGATCCTGACTGGCCGGTGCACGGTCCTTTTGATGCCATCTTCTGCCGCAATGTGATGATCTACTTCGACCGCGTCACGCAGAGCACGATCTTGAGCCGCTTCGCGCCGCTGCTAAGCTTAGACGGGCTTCTTTTCGTAGGTCACTCGGAGAGCCTGTTCCATATTTCTGACCTTTTCCGACTGCGCGGTAAAACGGTGTATGAATTGGCAAAGCCGCTGGCTCGCCAAGACCGATGATTCACGCTCCTCGACGCACGCAGCGACCTGCTTCCTAGCGCAGGATTTCCTTCCAGGAGATCTTCTTCACCTGACGGCTCCACGACAGCGGCAGGCGATTGGACATGATTCCGCCGTCAGCACTGCGGACAAGTGAATTGATTTGTCCGCTCGGCAGCACCACGACCACCGGTCGCGTAGAAAGGCTCTGCGCCAACGCCTTTCCGGTCCAACCCGTTTCACCGGTCGCAAAATTGGATTGTGCGACTTGGCCTCCCGTAGTGATGTCGACAGCATAGAGAAAACTACCGGACGAACACGCCGCCGAAGACGGCTGATTGGTGGTAAAGATCAGTGTCCCGTACACGGCTGTGGGATCGCCCGATACGCGTTCGCCGGCAGGTAGATCGAAGTACCATCCGGAGCTGGTGGTCCAGTCAATCGCGTCGGAATTGATATTTCGTACTCCCCCGGCCGCGATGGTCAGATTTTTCCTGGTCAACTTCGATCGCAGTGGACTTACCAAAGGAGACGCGCTGCCATCGTCGACAATCGCATAGACCGATTGCACCGCCGTTGTACCGATGTCGGTATCCCCGAGGAGCCGCCCCGTACCGACCAGAACCACATGCTTCCCTTTCACGGTCACTAGCTCTGGCGCTGAGGTGACTGGCTGCGGGCTACCAGTCGCATCGGTAAGCGCCGCCAGTTTCGCCACCGCCCAGCCCGCTGGGCTGGATGACGACACGTCAAACCGCCAGAGGTTGCCGAGGTTATCTCCTCCGTAGATCTGCTCGACCGTCAGGTCCAGCTGCCCGTTCAACACAAAGCCAGAGATCTGGGCGAGGTTAGCCTGATTCGCTGCAGTTCCATCTGTAGTGACCAGTTCCTTCAACACTTGACCGTTGGTGGGATTGAGGAACAGCAGATGGCCTTTTCCGTCACCGGTCGTGCTGTTGTAGCCGGAAGTCACCGCTACGACCCAGCCATAGGCCCGCGTCTTGACGATCAGCGGTTTGCCGAAGCCAAACCCAAGGTTGCTCGCCACCGGCGCTGGCGTACTGGCGTTGGGAAATTCCCATAGCGCTTTCGCGCCGACCGCGGTTTCGTCCGCGGCGTCAGGGGTCGTGACGTCCAGCGCAAAGAAGCCTTGCCCGCCCAATCGTAGGCCGCCAACCAGGATCGTGTGCCAGTCCGGACTCCCACCGCCGCCCCCGGTGTTCCCGAAGTCGACGTCCCCGACCGCCGCTGTTCCGTCGACGTAGTATCGATGCTGGTAATTTGGGGAGCCCAGCTCCGCTAAGCCGGGGAACACTAGGTTCGGTATATATGCCCACAGCTCCGCACCGGTTGCGGCGTCGAAGGCATGCAGCATGCCGTCATTCGCACCTTGATACACCACGGCCCGACGCATATCGATGCTGTTGCGAAACAGCGTGTAACCGGCGTCCGCGTAATCCGCCGTGCCGCCTCTCACCGACACAGGCTCGGAATCAACAATGTCGCCTAAGATGTACGAGCGGATGCGGTAGCCGTCTGGTTCTTGTGGATTACGGCTGCCGCGCAGAAACCCGAGCGTCTCTTGTCCGTTGGTCAGGCCAGGTGCGGAAGGAATCGTGGACAGCTGCGATCGCATGGTCGAATCGAGGCTGGCCCACTGGAACGGGACGCCTGCACGCGAGGAGGGATTGTACGTAGCGATTAGACGCGTCACCGGGTCGCGTGTCTCGAGAAGATCGCGCGCTGACCATAGCGCTGTGTTGCTCGCCACGCTGCCTGTCGTCACGTCGACCGAGAACGCGAGCAGGTCGCCATACCAGCCGCCAGTGGAGTACGCCGATGCGTAACCAGTATTGTCGCCGGCGCGGATGTTGACGTTCGACACCGCAACCGCCGCCGCAGAACCGGATTTGTTCAGAAGATCCGCAACCATCGCCCGGATCTTGGAGATCGTGCCGGTTACGTCGGATGTCGAGTACATCTGTCCGCGCCCGTTGATCGTCGCGTGCCACAAGTCGTCTACCGAGGTGGGACTTCGGTTCTGGGTGGGGTTGGGCCAAGCGGGCGGATAGCTGAATGGATTATCCGTCTGCTGCTGGTTCATACCGTAGATGGTCCCCTTGGAGCCGAGCGTCAAACCGTACGTGTTAAGGTGCAAGTTCGGATTGCGATCGGCGTCTGGCCGTGTGTTTGTGGGATCGAATGAAACCAACCCAGTGGGCATGGCCGGCTGCAAGTTGGTCGTGAAGTAATACAGTGCGATATCGGCCAGTGTGTTGTTGAAAATTTGAGTAAACGGAGCGGCGTTACCCCAAGTCGCCCTCGCGTAGGATGGCACAGTCGGACCGCTGGCGTTCGCGAACCCGTCCGTCAGGACGAATGCTGCATTGCGCTGACATGCGTACTGAATAGGCGCGTTGCCGTCCGTGCGCGTGTATTGCTGCCCAATATAGTCGAGCGTATCACGCGTCGGGGTACCGCCATTGGAAGGGTTGGTGTAGACCGTCCCCAGCAACTGTCGGTAATTCTGGCTGTCGGCTGTTGCGTTGAAATCGTACATTGTCACCGCGCTGCGGCTGTTGAATCTAACAATGCCGCCGCGTACGTCCCGTACCTGTGACAGTACTTCACCCATCGCCGCAGCTAGCATGAGCTTTCGCTTACGATAGTAGGTGAACCAATTTGCGAAATTCTGCATCTCAGCAGTGTACGTGCGGCCTGACGGATACGAGTTGCCTACTCTTATCTCATAGCGCCGGAGCTTCTGACCGTCTGGAGCCGTGGCGCACGCACCGCTCGTCAGTTCGCCTGACGAGCAGGTGCTGTCAATCACATAGTAAGTCGCTGGGTAATAAGGTATGGAGACATCCCAGTAGTCTCCAGCGGCGACCGTGACGTTGGTCGTGACGTTGTTCCAGGTGCCGGCATTGCGGCGGCCGACGATTCCGGAAACAGTTGCGCCAGGAATGACCATGCCCGGTAGCATGCGGAAAGTCCAGTTTGCGGCGGCCGATGACGTGTTTGTCGTGAGATTGATAGTCGTTGGTGATCCCGAGGTGGGCAGCCAAGGATGACTGCGTGCCGCCGTGCTGCTCGCAGCTGAGAATGCGCGCGTAGCGCCGCCGAGATAGGCAGACGCCCAGGGTGCATAGGTTATCTGAGGATCGTAATAGAGCGGATTATATTGATGGCTCCGGAAGTAAGCGAAAGCCGAGATAGGGGGAATAGCGTAGTGGTCGTAGGTATTGTCCGAAAGCACTCGTGCGTCGGAGGCGGTGCCATCTGGAAACAAGTATGCATACTTGTACCAAGTGTTCCCGCTGTCATTCCCGGAGTTGCCATTGGGATTGAACCACAGCTTACTGCTGGCATCGGTGAATGATGAGGCCCCGGAAGCAGGTTTTAACCACCAAGCAGCGCCGTCGTTGGTCGTCAATAGCACTTCGAAGTCCATCGAGCCCGAGTCATCCAGCCCGAAGATGATGTTTGGCTTGGCTGCGCTGCGCACGTCGAGTGGCAGGTTGGAGAGATCCATGTTCGCCACGCTGGCGGCGCGCGCCGTCCAGGCAACTTGAAGCGAGGCGAGCAGCAGCCATGCCATGGCTGAACGCAGGATGGTGCGAGACATCTGGTACCTCTCGTGTCTTGTTGCGGGCGGGGCCCCGCTCAACTGCCAGCGGGCGGGCGATGACTACTTCAAGACCAGCGCCTGCACAAACGCGCTGGTGCTCTTTGGGCCGGTGACTCGAACGGTAATGCGATAGTAGACAGAGGCGGGACTCTTGTACGCGAGCGATCCCGCTTTGTTGCTTCCCGGAGCCTCGGCATCCCGTACCATGCAATCGGCCAGCGGGTCGCTGACGGGAGTGACCTGGCACAACCGTTCCATCACCCGTTGGACGCTGTAATTGCCTATGGTTGACGCAGGAACGGCAGACCAATCGACGGTGGCCGGGAGTCCGTAGCCGTCCTCTGCTTGCC
>DASPUW010000332.1:0-6460 GCA_035622675.1 Burkholderiales bacterium
ATTAGAATTCGAATCTTACTCTAATTCCCCATCACCACTTCGCTGCGCCATGAATGACACGCGCGCTTACCGGACCTACATGTGCCTGATCTGTGGATTCATCTACGATGAGGCGGCCGGCCTGCCGGAGGAGGGTATCCCTCCGGGAACGAGGTGGGAGGACGTGCCCGTCAATTGGGTTTGCCCCGAGTGCGGCGCGCGCAAGGAGGATTTCGAGCTGATCGAAGTTTGAGAGCGGAGAGCACGTCCATGAGAATCCTGCATACCATGCTGCGAGTGGGAGATCTGCAGCGCTCGCTCGATTTCTACACCAATGTACTCAGCATGAAGCTGCTGCGCCGGAAGGACTACCCGGAGGGCCGCTTCACCCTGGCCTTCGTTGGCTACGAGGACGAGTCGCGGGCCGCCGTGCTCGAGCTCACGCACAACTGGGACACCGCCGCGTACGATGTGGGCAACGGCTACGGCCACGTCGCGATCGAAGTTGACGACGCACGCAAGGCCTGTGACGAGGTCAGGAAGCGGGGCGGCACCGTGACGCGGGAAGCGGGTCCGATGAAGCACGGGACGACCGTTATCGCCTTCGTCGCCGATCCCGACGGCTACAAGATAGAGTTCATCGAACGGCCTCGCGCTGCCAGTGCCTGAGAAGTTTGCTCAGACCTGACCCGCGCGGCTCGCAACCGCGTTGGCCACGCGCACAAAATCTTCCAGCGACAGGTTCTCCGGCCGCAGTAGCGGGTCGAGCCCGAGCGCCATGAGCTCCTGCGCAGTCGCAAAATCTGCCAGAGCGTTGCGCAGGGTCTTGCGCCGCTGGCTGAAGGCTTTGCTCACGAGGCGGGCAAGCATAAGCTCGTCTAGTGCCGGGGCAGGCAACACTACGTGCGGTGTCAGGCGTGCCAGGGCCGAGTTCACGCGCGGCACAGGGCGGAATGCACCGGGCGGTACGTCGAACAGCTTTTCCACCCGGAAGCGATACTGCAGCATCACGGACAGGCGCCCGAAGCTTTTCCCGCCAGGCTTCGCCGCCATCCTGTCTACGACCTCCTCCTGCAGCATGAAATGGCAGTCGCGGATGCAAGCCGCGAACCTGGTGGTGTGAAACAGCATCGGTGTAGAGATGTTGTAGGGGAGGTTGCCGACCAGTCGCAGGCCTGATCCCATCGCGCCGAAGTCGAATTCCAACGCATCGCCCTGATGCACAACCAGTCGCTCACCCGGGAAGCGAGCCGCCAGACGCGCGACGATGTCGCGGTCGATTTCCACAACATGCAGCGAGTCGAGGCGCTCCAGCAGCGGCCCCGTCATGGCTCCAAGGCCGGGCCCGATCTCGATCATACGGTCGGAAGGATGCGGGCCGATGGCTTCGACGATGCGCTCGATGTAGCCGCCATCGATCAGAAAGTTCTGGCCAAAACGACGGCGCGGCCTATGTGAATGCATGGACGAGCGCCGGAGTTTCGGTGGAGGCTAATGCGCTCCAGCGCGTTATGCCGGAGCCAAAGCGCCGCCGCGGCTTATGCGAATGCATGAGCCTGCGCCAAACCATGGGCGACCGGGCGAGCGCGGCTATTTTTCTTCGAGGCGATACTCGACGTAAGTCTTGTCCCGCTGCTGACGCACCCACTCCTGCCACTGCTCTTCCGACTTGCGCTGGCGGATGGCCTGGCGCGCCGCCAGTTTCTGCCGGTCTTTCGACATGTCCTGCTCGCGCCGCTCCAGCACCTGCACGATGTGCCAGCCGAAGGGAGATTTGAACGGGTCGCTCACCTGGCCCGACTTCAACGCGTTCATGGCCTGCTCGAACTCTGGAACCACGTCGCCAGGCGTGATCCAGCCCAGGTCGCCGCCGCGCGCTGCGGATGGATCGTCCGAGTGCAGGCGCGCCAGCTCACCGAAGTCGGTGCCGTGCTCGATGCGATCCTTCAGGTCGTTCAGGCGGTTCTTGGCGTCGTTCTCGGCCACTACCTCGTTCAGGCGCACCAGGATGTGGCGGGCGTGCGTCTGGGTAACGATGACCGGCGTGTCCAGCCCACGCTTCTCCACCAGCTTGATGATATGGAAACCGGCGGGGCTGCGCAGAACATCGCTGGATTGGCCCACCTTGAGCGTCTTGGCCGCCTGAAGGAAGATGCTCGGGAGGCGCGCCGCGGGGCGCCAACCCATGTTCCCTCCATCGAAAGCGTCCGGAGCGTCGGAGAAGGTGGCCGCGACCTGCCGAAAGTCCGAGCCCTGCCGAATCTGTGCCAGGGCCGTCTCGGCACGCGTGCGCCGCGCGCTGACCTGCTCGGGTGTAGCTTGCTCCGGCACGGCGACCAGAATGTGCGCGAGGCTATACTCGTCCACCTTGTCGGTCTGATTCTCCTGACCGCGAAGAAAGCTCTGAATCTCCGCGTCGCTCACCACGACCCGGCTGTCCACTTCACGATCGCGCAACCGCGCGAGAAGCATCTCCGAGCGCACGTTCTCGCGAAAGCGCGCGTAGGGGACGCCGTCGTGCTCGAGCGTCTCGCGCAGAGCGGATGGCGACAGCTTGTTGTCCTCTGCGATCTTGTCGACCGCCCGATCGAGATCCGCGTCGGATACCCGCAATCCGGTCTGGCGCGTGTACTGCAGGAGCGCTCGCTTGGTGATCAACCGCTCGAGCAGCTGCTTCTCGAGAGCGCTGCGCGCGGGCAGTGCCGTGCCCTGACGGCGCAGCTGCTCTGTCGCGTTGCGCAGCTCGCGGTCGAGCTCGACCGAGGTGATGACCTCGTCGTTGACCACGGCCACGACGCGATCGACATCCAGGACAGTGCGCTGCGCGGCGCCATCCTGTGCCGCCGCTGCACACGCGCTTACCAGCGCCAAACTGGACAACAGCCAACGCAACACGGACTTCATACCATCGCTTTCATCGCACCACGATTGGTTTCGAATTCGGATACGGCTTGGTCAGCTCGAACCGGCGTTGGTTCTCCGCGCACTCGGTCAAGGCTGGTCCATCCCCGGATAGTACTCGACCGGGAAGCGCGTGCGTAGAGGCGGTGCGGTGTAGCCGCCAATGCCGCGCTGTAGCACCTGGAACGGGTTGCTGCCCACGCGTGACAATCCAGTGAGCTCGAGCTGAACGAAGAAGCTGTTGCTCCACGTCTCCGTGCCAGTGACGAAGCGATGGAGGACAAAGCGCACCGCCCAACAATCTTGAGTATATTCGAGGCCAAGCAGCCCCTCCAGCAGCGAGCTGGGCGAAAGCGAGTAGTTCCAGCGCGCCAGCGCGGACCAGCGGCGTGAGATCGGCCACTGCCCGGACAGGTCGATCTGATCCACGAAATCGCGGCTGTAGCGATAGCTCAAGTTGAGCAGCTTGCCCGGCTCCGGCTGGTTGCGCAGCGCGATGTCGAAGCGCTGCACCTGCGACGGGTTCAGGCCGTAGTCCAGGAAGTTCTCCAGTGACCAAGTGGGCGTCAGCTTGCCCGAGAAGCCTGCGAGCAGATCGGAGCGCGATGAGGTGGTCGCGCCGACGTTGGAAACAGGGGTCGTCGGCAGCGTGCTGAACAGAGTCACATCCTGCGGAGTGAAGTAATAGCGCTGTCCGAGCAACGCGCGCAGCTGCTCGACACCGGTCGCGGGATCGATCAGGCGGCTGATCGCGGCCGCCGTGATCTGGTTGGCGTTGTTAATGCGGTCGCCGCCGCTGAAAATGTTCTCGCTGAAAATGCTGGTGAAGTTGAAGTCCTTGAGCGAGGAGTCGAAGATGGGAAGCTGATCCTGGTTGCGGAACGGTATATACAGGTAGTACAGGCGCGGTTCCAGCGTCTGCAGGAAATCGCGTCCACCGATCGTGGTGTCGCGCTCGAAGCTCATGCCGCTGTCGACGCTCACGATGGGCACGGTGCGGTTAGCCGATGCAACGTCGCTGCCGGGGAAGTCGTAATGCGTGAAGTTGATGCCGACTTTGGGCGTAACGTAAAAGAGCGGCGTACGCAGCGGATAGGTGACCGAGGGGTAGTAGATCTGCCGCACCCCGTCGAGCAGCGTCGGATGCTCAAAGGCGGTCACCGAAGCGGAAAATGCCGGGTCGAAGCCCTTGATGTCCTGCTGCGACGCCAACAGCGTCACCTGAGGAACCTGCGAATAGGGCGGAAAAACATCCGTGCCGATGGTCTGGAAATGCTCGATGCGGCCATAGGCTCGCCACCAGCCACCCTCGTAGTTGAGGAAGGCCAACTGCGGCAACACGCTCTGGGACGTGAGCGCAACCGTGCCGCCGAAATCCGTGAAGTAGTTATCGTCCGACACCTTCTGCAGATTCAAGCCCCCCGACAGATTTCGGGTAAAACTCTGGTCGTGCAGCAGATGCACGAACCAGCGGCTGCTGCCCGTCTCGCGGTCGTCGGGCAGAATGTCGGCCTCCAGCTGTCCCTTGAAGTTGGGCTCCAGATAGCGGAACTCGTTGTCCAGCATCAAACCGCGCTTGGCCATCGCGCGCGGCGCGATGGTGTAATCCAAGTTGGGCTGGATATTCCAGTAGTAGGGCAGCTGGAACTCGAAGCCAGTCGAGTTCGAAGTGCCGAACGTGGGAGGCAGAAAGCCGCTCTTGCGCCGTTCGGATAGCGGGAAATCCATCCACGGTGTGTACATGATAGGGACATCTTCGAAATACAGGGTCGCGTCGTGCGCCACCCCGACGTCGCGCAGGCGGTCGAGGTCGAGGCGCCGCACCCTCATGTACCAGTCGTCGTTGCCGACGTCGCAGTTGGTATAGGTCGCCCGCATCGCCTGATAATCGTCGCGGTCCTTGATGATCAGCTCGTCTGCTTCGCCCCGGGCCCGGAACTGATGGAAGTGATAAGTCGGCTTGTCGACGTACCCGGTCTCGGTCTTCAGGTTAAACGCCGCCCTATCGCCGGTGACGACATCGCCCAACCGATCGAACCGCACGTTGCCGATCAGCGTCAGCTCTTCGGTCGGAAACATGTAGCGCAACTGATCGGCGAACACGGCTTCGCCTCGGCGCCGCAGCATGACGTTGCCGACGGCATTGAGCTCGACACCCTGCTTGCCCTCGATGCGATCAGCTTCGACGAAGATCGGCAGGTCCGCTTCCGTCCCCGGCGCGACGGGTGGCAGCAGCGACTCCTGCAGCTTCGGCTTCAAGCCCAGGGCGGCATCCGGCCTGTCGGGCGCGGCGTCCTGCGCGCGCGCGGCGGCGGCCGCCAGCAGCAGGATCATGGCTGCCAGCGCCGCGCTGCGGTGGAATGGCATCGTGGCCTATTAGATAGGTTCTTGATGTGATTTGGCGATAAAATCGCACAAAAGCATGCCCTGAGCAACGCAACTGCGTGAGCCGCACTCCCCCACTCGACGATTGGCTTCGCGCGTGCCTTGGCGGCGAACCCTTCAGCCTCGCGCCGGCCTCCGAGGACGCCAGCTTCCGCCGCTACTTCCGAGTCACCACTGCAGCGGGCACGCGTATCGTCATGGATGCGCCGCCGCAGTATGAGGATTGCCGCCCGTTCGTCAAGGTGGCGCGGCTGTTCCGTCAGGCCGGCGTCAACGTGCCGGAGGTGCTGGCCGAGGACGTCGAGAACGGCTACCTGCTGCTTACCGACCTGGGCGGGACCATGTACGCGCAGGCGCTCAACGACTGCAGCGCAGCGTCCCTCTACGATGCGGCAACCAACGCGCTGGTGCGGATCCAGCTGGCCAGCCGCCCCGACGTGCTTCCGCCCTACGACCGCGCGCTGCTGCTGCGCGAGCTGCGCCTGTTCCCGGATTGGTACGTGGCGAAGCAGTTGGGTGTGCCGCTCTCGAGCGCGCAATCCGAGGCCCTCGCTGCGGCGTTCGAGCTGATCCTCGCCAACAATCTCGCTCAGCCACCGGTGTACGTGCATCGCGACTATCACTCGCGCAACCTCATGGTCACCGACCCCAATCCCGGCATCATCGACTTTCAGGACGCGGTGTATGGTCCGATCACCTACGACCTGGCTTCGCTGTTCAAGGACGCGTACATCAGCTGGGAGGAGGACCGGATCATCGATTGGGTGGTGCGCTACTGGGAAAAGGCCAAAGCGGCAAGCCTGCCGGTCGACCCCGACTTCGGCGCGTTCTATCGCGATTTCGAGTGGATGGGGGTGCAGCGGCACATCAAAGTGCTCGGCATTTTTGCGCGCCTGTTCCACCGCGACGGCAAAGATCGCTACCTGCGCGATCAGCCGTTGGTGATGGCTTATCTGCGTCGGGCCTGTGAACGCTACAGCGCCTTGGGCCCGCTGCTGCGGCTGCTGGACGAGCTGGACAGGCGGCAGCCGGCGGCAACTACACCTTCTAAC
Source organism: Burkholderiales bacterium (assembly GCA_035622675.1). GTDB lineage: Bacteria > Pseudomonadota > Gammaproteobacteria > Burkholderiales > SHXO01 > SHXO01. Next base: position 6,318 of record DASPUW010000332.1, read on the forward strand.
TAGAACCTATCTCATCATCGTTCACGTGTGCGATGGAGACGATTTTCGATGACCGGCTAGGCGCGAGTGACGACGTTTGGCCGGTCCAAACGAGGAGCGAGCAACAACGCCGGGCGCGAAAACTCGTCCCATCCCTTCGGGTT
>DASPUW010000333.1:0-51099 GCA_035622675.1 Burkholderiales bacterium
GCTGGTCGTACGCACCTTCGTGATAGTGCGTGATGCCGATGTAGCGCACCCGCCCCTGCTCCTTCCACTCCCTGAGTGTAGCCGTGTGCGTTTTCCAGTCGACCAGGTTGTGAATCTGCATGAGGTCGATCGTGCTGCTCCCCAGGAAGTGGAGCGATTGCTCCATCTGTCGCACACCTGCCTCTTGGCCGCTAGTCCACACCTTCGTGGCCAGAAACAGGGAAGGGCACAGCGCGAGCTCGGAGCCGAGAGCACCGACCACCTCTTCGGCCCGTCCGTACATCGGGGAGCTGTCCACTACGCTGCCGCCCGCATCCACGAAGCTTTGCAGCACCCCTTTGAGCGCTGCCCGATCGGGCGCGCGGGCTCCGACATCGAAAGCCTGGTACGTGCCCAACCCGATGACGGGGATCTGTTCGCCGCTGGCCGGGATTGCACGCCGCAGCTGAGGTGAGACGGAATCTTTGATCATGCCCCGCGGCACCGGCGGGCGTCCCCGGCGTGGGGAACGGGGGCCTGTTGACTTTTCTCAAAAAGGCGTATCATCCGCGCCCATGTTTGAGTTCAAGCGTTCGTCTGTACCGGTTAAGCCGTACGCGGTCTTGCAGCCCAAACATCCTAGCCCAAATGCATGAGGGCTTCGCAACGGGTCAAGGCCCGCATCTTCAATTTTAGATAGGAAACAGCAATGGCAACTGGTACGGTCAAATGGTTCAACGAAGCCAAGGGTTACGGTTTCATTACGCCGGACGAGAAAGGCGAAGATCTGTTCGCGCATTTCTCGGCGATCAACATGAGCGGGTTCAAGACGCTCAAGGAAGGTCAGCGCGTGAGCTTCGAGGTAACCACCGGCCCCAAGGGCAAGCAGGCTTCTAACATCCAGCCTGCCTGAACCTCTTCTAGTACTTCGGCAAGGGCCCGCTTCGGCGGGCCTTTGCTTTTTATGCGAGACTTGATCGGAGCTTCCCCGCTCAACTCGCCTCCCGCACTCTTCCGCTCCATGTCGATCTCGCTCGAGGATGTCCGAGCCGCCGCCGCGGAAATTGCCGGCGCGGTGGTCGAGACGCCTTGCATGCTATCGCGGACCCTGTCGGAGATCACCGGCGCACAGGTTTTCGTCAAGTTCGAGAATCACCAGTTCACCGCCTCATTCAAGGAGCGCGGTGCGCTGGTGAAGCTCAAGTCACTCTCACGGGAGCAGCGCGTGCGAGGTGTGATCGCGGCGTCGGCCGGCAATCACGCGCAGGGCGTGGCCTACCATGCGAAGCGCCTGGGCATCCCAGCGGTGATCGTCATGCCGCGCTACACGCCCGCGGTGAAAGTCGAGCAGACGCGCGCATTCGGTGCCGAGGTCGTGCTCGAGGGGGCTCTGTTCGATGACGCCAAAGCGCATGCCGCGGCGCTGGCCGAGCAGCGTGCGCTCACCATGGTGCATCCTTACGACGACGAGAAGGTGATGGCGGGACAGGGCACCGTCGCCCTGGAGATGCTCGCCGCGCACCCCGAGCTGGAGGTATTGATCGTCCCGATCGGCGGCGGTGGTTTGATTTCGGGCATGGCGGTGGCAGCCAAGGGGTTGAAGGCGACGATCGAAGTCATCGGCGTGCAGACCGAGCGCTTTCCGTCGATGTATTGCGCGCTGCACGGTACACCGCCGAAATTCGGCGCTACCACGATCGCCGACGGGATCGCCGTCAAAGAACCGGGCCGGCTGACTCTACCCGTGGTGCGGGACCAAGTGAGCGATGTGCTGCTGGTCGATGAGGGCGACATCGAGCAGGCCATCGTCCTGTTGCTGGAAATCGAGAAGACCGTGGTGGAGGGGGCGGGTGCTGTCGGCCTGGCATGCCTGCTGCGCTACCCGCAGCGTTTTGCCGGGCGTCGAGTCGGGCTGGTGCTGTGCGGGGGAAACATCGACCCGCTCATGCTGTCCGACATCATCGAGCGCGGGATGGTGCGCTCGGGGCGGCTGACGCGGCTGCAGGTCGAGCTGCGCGATCTGCCGGGGTCGCTGGCGCAGGTCACCGCCTGCCTGGCCGAGGCGAACGCCAACATCGAAGAGGTTCACCATCAGCGCGCATTCACGCATCTGCCGGTGCGCACGGCTGAGGTCGATTTCGTTCTCGAAACGCGCAGCCACGAGCATGTGCGGCAGATCATCGAGGCCCTGGCCCGCGCGGGCTTCGCAGCACGGTTGCACAACGACTAGAACAGCCGTGACGCGTGAACGGCCCGCACTCCGAAGAAGGAACGTCTGAGGTATCACGAGCGTCCAAGTAGCCAATCACGATCACGAACCACGGACCTTACCATGGCACGAGTACCGTACGTAGACGACGCGGGCAACCCCCAGCTCAAGCCGATCGCGGACCGGATCCGCGCTGAGCGCGGCGGGCGGCTGCTCAACCTGTACCGGGCGCTGCTGAACAACCCGCAGCTGGCGGACGCGTGGCGCCAGCTGTTTACGGTGATCCGTCAGCAATGCGAGCTGCCCTCCCGCGAGCGCGAGCTGGTGATCATGGCCATCGCCGTGATGAACGGCGCCGACTACGAGTACAGCCATCACGCGCCGATCGCGCTCGCCGCCGGGCTGACGCAGGCGCAGCTCGATGCACTGCCGCGCTGGCGCGATGCGACCGTGTTCGATGCCCGCGACTGCGCCGTCCTCGCGTACGCCGAAGCCATGACACGCGAAGTGCATGTCGCGGAAGCGGTGTTCCAGGCGGTGGCGCACTGGTTCGGGCCGCGCCAGATGGTCGAGCTCACCGCAACCATTGGCGGTTACAACCTCGTGTCGCGTGTCCTGGAAGCGTTGCAGGTCGACCACGAGTAGCAGGCGCATGGATCGCCTGCTGTCCGTCTTGGCCGTGCTCGCGCTCGCCGTCGCGCCCGCGGCTGCCCGCGCCCAAGTCGGAGTGCTGCCGGAGATCGCCGGCGCCGCCAGTGTCGCGGTGCCCGGAGTCGGTGTGATCCAGGGCGGGTATCTGTTCCAACCGCCGGTACGCAGACCGCCGATGCCAGCGTTGCTCGTGCTGCACGACAACCCCGGCAGCGCCGAGGACGTGGAGAGCGTTGCTCGCAACCTGGCCGAACGCGGGTACGTTGCCCTGGCGCTCAGCATGCGGGGATTCCCCGGTTCCGAGGGGGAGGACGATTGCGGCGCGCGACAGGCGGACGACGCGGTCGAGGCGCTCTACTGGTTGGCGCGCCAGCCGGGCGTAGACCGCAGCCGCCTGGGCATCCTCGGCTTCGGCCAGGGTGCTCAGGTCGCGCTCTTGGCCGCAGCGCGCAGCTCGCTGGCCAAGGCGGTGGTCGCCTATTTTCCCGTCACCGACGTTACGCGCTGGAGCGAAGGCACCATCTACCAGAGCGTGCGCGACTACGTCGCACGCGTCTGCCAGCAGCAAGCGCCGAGCAGCGTTTCGCCGTTCCTGCACGCTGCGACCATCAGCGCGCCGGTCCTCCTGATCCACGGCGACGAAGACGACAGGGTCCCGGCCGAGCAAAGCAGACTGATGCACGATGCTCTGCAAGGCCTGGGCCGCCAGTCGGAGCTGCGTCTCGTGCTCGGCGCACGGCACGGATTCACGCCTGACGAGCTGGAGGAGAGCTGGCCCTGGGTGATGAATTTCCTGGGCCGCAACCAGATGCTCTCGCTCGCGGCGCGGTCGCACGAGCAGCAGCGCCGGGTGAACGCCTTCACTGAGCAGGGCTGGGCGTCGCGCCTAGGCCAGCGGGGAATCGACACCATCCGCGATCTGGGCCAGATCAAGCGCGAAAAGGTCACGCTGGTGAAGAACCCGCACGTCGACGGCCGCACCGACGAGATCCGCGAATTCTTCCTGCCGGGGCTATACGTGAAGGCGCTGTTCCCAGGGCGGCAGCACAAAGCCTACCTGCTGCAGGAGGTCGAGATCACGGACCCGCGCTGGCGCGCGAAATACGGGCTGAATCTTGGAGCCACGCGCGCGAGCATCGAGGACAAGCTCGGCCAGCCCGACGGCGAGCAGGACGGCTTCCTCGAGTACTTCCATTCCATGGGCATTGGCACGGCGCGCATCTACCTGCGCGACGAGCGGATCGTGAAGCTCGAGTGGGAGTTTCGCGCCGATTGAACCGCCGGCGTCATTATGGACACCTGGCGGGTGATCCGGAATCCAGGTGCGCGCGGAGCGGCGGCCTCCTGCACCGCCTGTCTGGATTCCGGGTCGCCGCGTTTGCGACGCCCGGAATGACGGCCTAGGTCATCCTTCTCGGGGGGCGAGCAGGACCATCTGCGTCTGCGTCACCAGAGCCACTAGGCGACTCGACTCGCTCTCGATGCGCGTCTGCCAGACCATGGTGGTTCGGCCGCGATGCACCGGTGTCGACGTTCCCAGCACGCGCGAGCCCTCCGCGGCGGCGCTCAGGAAATTGGTCTTCGACTCGATGGTCGTTGTGCGCGCGCCTTCAGGCAAGTTCGCGATTGTGCCAATCGCGCCCAGCGTGTCCGCGAAGGCCATGATGGCTCCCCCGTGCAGGGCCTGCCCGAGCGTGCAGAGGTCTGAGCGCACGGTGAGCTCTGCCACGACCTTCTCGCGGGTTACCTCGATCAGCCGGATGCCGAGCAGGCCCGGAAGCCCGTCCTTGAACTTCTCCTGCATGGTTGCAGCCAGGTCCATCAGCGCCTCCAACCAGCCTCATGGATCGAGCCGGACATAGAGCCGTTTGTTGATCTTTCCTTTGTTCTCGGTGCGCAGCACCGAGAACCTGCCTACCTCGCCCGTGCTGCGCACATGCGTTCCGCCACAGGCCTGCGCGTCGAAACCTTCGATTTCCACCACCCGGACCTGGCCTTGCACCACCGGCGGCTTCGCCTCCAGCGTTCTGAGCAGGTCGTTGCGCTCGCGGAACTCGTCTTCGGTGAGATAGTACGACTTGAGCACAGACCCGCGCTCCAGGACGGCGTTCACCTTCCTCTCCAATTCGGCGCACAGCGCCGCGGAAAAAGCGTCCAGCTTGAAATCTATCCGGGAGTAGTCGACCGCGATTTGCACCCCGGTGATCCATCCGCCGTATTCCCGCAGCGTGATCGTGTTCAGCACGTGCAGCACGGTATGGTAGCGCGCATGCGCGAGGCGACGCGGCTGATCCAGCAGCAGCGTGGCCGGTGATCCGAGAATTTCGCCCGACGGCGCTGTCTTGAGCAAATGCCAGATCGTATCGGTCGCATCCACGTGAACCGAAACGATCTCGAGAGTCTCCCCGCCGCGGATCTTCACCCAGCCCTGGTCGGGCGGCTGGCCTCCGCCGCCCGGATAGAAGCAGGTCCGGTCGAACGCGACGCAATCGTCCCGCATGGCGATGACATTCGCCTCGGCCTCGAAACAATGGTCATCCTGCAGATACAGGCGCGCGGTGCTGTTTGCTGGCCCGCGCTCGTCCGCGCTCACCGCTGACGGACGAACTTCTGCACGCGTTTGCCGGTGTCGACATCGCCCGTGTACAGGTTGCCCTGCGAGTCGATCGCGATCGCATGCACCCAGTGAAACTCACCGGCGTAGCGCCCTGGCCGGCCGAACGCGCTGACCTCCCTGCCGCTCGCCCGCTCCAGGACATGCACCTCGTTATTGGTGCCGTCGGCGACGTAGAGGTAGTTCTGTCCGGTGTCCTCGGACAGCGCGATGTCCCAGACCGAGCCCGCGCCGCGGGTGGATGGCTCGAGAATGAACTCGGTGACGAAGCTGCCGTCCTTGTTGAACACCTGCACGCGGTCGTTGACCCGGTCGCAGACATACACCAGTCCATCTCTCGAGATGCGCACGCAGTGAACCGGAGTGCGGAACTGCTTCGCTTCCGGCGCGCCGGGCTCATACGCGCCGAGGTCTGCGTCGTCCGGCCGCGCACCAAAGGCTCCCCAATGACGCTTGTAGCCCCCGGACTGCGCGTCCATCACCAGGACGCGCCGGTTCTTGTAGCCGTCGGCGATGTACACCTCGCCTGCCGCCTGATCGACGATGGCGAGAGCGGGGCGGCCGAGCTCGGTCGTGCTGTTGCTGTCGCCGGTCTGGCCCGAGCGCCCGATCTGCAGCAGGAACTTGCCGTCGCGGGTGAACTTGAGGACCTGATGATCCGACTTCCCGTTTCCTCCCAGCCACACGTTGTCCTGAGCATCGACGAAGATGCCGTGCTCGTTTTCGGGCCACTCGAAGCCCGCGCCGGGACCTCCCCAGGCTTGCAGCAGATTGCCCTGCTGGTCGAACTCGAGCACAGGCGGCGCGGGGAGGCAGCACTTCGACACCGGTGGCTTCAGGGCTGCGCCGCGCTCGTCGTCGGTGAGTGTGCGGGGGCGTTGATACACCCAGATGTGATCGTGCGAATCGACCGCGATGCCGCCGATCTGGCCGAGAATCCATTTGTGCGGCAGCGGCTTGGGCCAGTATGGATCGACCGCGAAGCGGGGTGCGTCCTGAGCGCGAGCCGGGCCGCATGCGCACAGCGACAGCAGCGCGACGGCGGCGAGCAGGATAGAGGCGAGATCGAGGCGACGCATAGGCGTTATGCAGCCGACGGAAAGCAGGCCGGTCCGAGCGGCTCGAACCTCTTGTACGTCAGGACGAACTCCTGGTGGCCGAGCGCTTCGGACTTGGTCTTCTTGCCCCCTGCCACCTCGACGACCAGATCGTAGATCTCTCGACCCACTTCATCCAGCGTGGCGCGACCCTCGAGGATGCGTCCGGCGTCCACGTCCATGTCGTCGGACATGCGCTTGTAGGTCTTCGGATTGGCGCAGACCTTGATGATCGGAGAGATCGCCGACCCCACCACCGAACCGCGCCCGGTGGAGAACATCACCAGGTGCGCTCCGCATGCGATCATCTCTGCGACCTCGACGTTGTCGTTGATGTTGGGGAACCCGAAGCGCACCTCACCGTCAGGGATCATGTCCATCAAGTACAGGCCGCCAGCCAGTGGCACGTCGCCCGGCTTGATGATGCCGCTGATGCGCGACTGGCCGCTCTTAGCATAGGCGCCGAGCGATTTCTCCTCGATGGTGGTGAGCCCGCCGTCCGCGTTGCCGGGCGCGAAGCTCGCGTGGCCCAAAGTGGCGTAGTAGCGCGCCGCCTTCGCCACTGTCTTGACGATCTCCTGCCCGAGCTCGGGCGTCGAGGCGCGCTCGGCCATCCAGTTCTCCATGCCGATCAGCTCACCCGTTTCCTCGAAGATGCAGGCCGCTTTCTGCTGCACCAGATGATCGAAGGCGCGGCCCATAGCCGGGTTGGCGGTTAGCCCCGAGGTCGCATCGGAGCCGCCGCACTTCGTGCCGACGATCAGCTCGCTCAGTTCCATGCTTACCCGTGGTGTGGCTTGCAGCTCGACGAGCGTGCGCTCGATCCACGCCCGGCCCTCAGCGATGCTGCTGCGCGTGCCGCCTGCGTCCTGGATGACGACCAGCTGCCCCGGACGCCCCGAGCGGCGGATGGTATCGAGCAGCGCGCCTTTGTTGAATCCTTCGCACCCCAGCGAGACGAGCAGCGCGGCGCCCGTGTTGGGGTGCGTGCACAGCCGCTCCATCATCTTGTGCGAGTAGGCGTTGGGATAGCAGCCCGAGAAGCCGATCAGGTTCACGCCCCTTTCGCGGAACGGGTGCACGATTTCCCGCGCCACGTGATGCGCGCATTCGACCAGATAGGCGACCGCAATGTTGTTTCGGATGCCCTTGCGCTGATCGCTGCGCAAGTAGCCGGTGACCGTCATTTGGCTTCCTTCACGAACTGGTGTCCTTCCTCGAGCGTGTAGGTAGGCAGATAGGCGCTCGTCATGTTGTGCGTGTGAACGTACTCGCCCGGCTGGATATCACGTGTGGCGACTCCGATCGGCGCACCGTACTTCACGATGCGGGTGCCGGCCTCGATCGCCCGCACCGCGAACTTGTGGCCCACCTCTACCCCTGCAGTCAGCACCACCTTGCGTCCACCGATCTCACGCGCGGTGCCGGCGGGGAGCTCGCTGGTGGCCACCGCGATGTTGTCGCCTGCAGCCAGAAGCAGCACACCCGAGCCGTCGGTCTTCTGAAACAAAGCCATGCGCTATCCGCCTCGCAACAGGGCGATAGTGTAGCCGTTCCCCGTGCGCCGGGTTTGGTGGCTGTCCTGTGCGACCGCAAAAAAAGAAGCGGAGCCCGGAGGCTCCGCTGTCAGGGGGAAACGAGAAAAGCTGTGCTGCGTCTGCAACGCTCCGCCGGCTTTGCTGTCACCGGCCCTTCCCGGAGCGGGAGGCGTCGCGCGCGGAGGAGTGCGCGCGCGCCGCTCTCCTTGTTTCGGTCTTCCTTCCCCTTGAGGTACCGTCTGTCTCGAAGGAGTTTTGTTGTGGGTTCAGTATAGGAGCGGCGTGCGTCACAGGGCAAGTTAAGCATGGTCAACCGTGTGTCAACAATCCGCGATGTCAGATTCCGGCTCAGCTCAATGAGCTGCGCCTGATGCGCGCATCTTTCCGCTTGAGCACATCGGGCTGCAGGCGTGTGCCGAGCCCCGGGCCTTTGGGCGCGGTGATGTAACCGTCCTTGAGCGGCGGCAGCTCGGTTACCAGCTGCCCGTACCAGTCGTGGTAGAAGGCGCGCACCACCTCCTGCACCAGCGTGTTCGGGCAGTTGAGGGAGAGGTGCACGGAGGCGGTCAGCAGGATCGGTCCCGTGCAGTCGTGCGGCGCGACGGGAAGCTGGTATGCCTCGGCCATGGTGGCGATCTTCTTTGCTTCGGTGAGGCCGCCGGTCCAGCCCACGTCGAACATGCACACGCTCACAGCCCGCTTCTCGAACAGATCGCGGAAGGCCCAGCGCGTGCCGAGCGTTTCGCTCGCCGTGACCCACACGTCGGTCCGGTGCGCGTATTCAGCGAGCGCGTCGAGGTTGTCCATCTTGATCGGGTCCTCGTACCAGTACGGCTGGAATGGCTCGATCGCCTTGGCGAGCTTGATCGCGGTCGGCAGGTTCCACAGCGAGTGAAATTCGACGTGGATGTCCATCTTGTCGCCCACAGCCGTGCGTATTTTTTCGAACGGCTGCAGCGCCTTCCTCAGATCCGCGCTGGAGATGTGGGTGCCGTTGGATGCTTCCGCGTAGGCGTCGAAGGGCCAGATCTTCATGCCCGTGTAGCCTTCGGACAGCAGCGACTGGGCGAGCTCATCCGCATACTGCATGAACCCGACCAGATCCTCGTACGGCTGGTATCGGCCGCTGTCGCCGGGCAGGCCGAAGTTTGCCGTTCCTTGCTCCGACCTGGCGCGCACGTACTGATAGCCGGCGCAGGTGTTGTAGGCGCGCACCCTGTCCCGGCTCGCGCCGCCCAGGAGCTGATAGATGGGCTGGCCTGTAATCTGACCCAGAATGTCCCACAGGGCGATGTCTACCGCGGACGCAGCGCGCATCTCGGCGCCGACCGTCTTGAAGCCAAGATAGTTGTACAGCATGTGCCGGCTGTGCTTGTCGATCTGCAGCGGATTGGCACCGAGCAGGTAAGGCGCGATGGTCTGGTGAATGTGAGCGATGACCGGCTCCACGGCGTAGAAGGTTTCGCCCAGTCCCACGACGCCTTCGTCGGTGTGCACGTGCACCCACAGCACGTTGGGAAATTTCTCCAGGTTGATGGTCTCGATGGCGGTGATCTTCATTCGTGCTCGCGTTGTTTTAGTTGACGTGAGGCGACGGTAAGTACGGCCCGGCTCGGGCCGGTAGGAATCTTGCTTATTATAAGCTAGGCAACTAAACTAGCCCGCATGTTCCGCGAGGACTTGTCGCGCAACTTCGCTTTCATCCTGCACGATGTGGCGCGGCTGCTGCGCACCACTTTCGACCGGCGCGTGAAGTCGCTCGGCTTCACGCGGTCGCAATGGTGGGTGCTCAATCATCTGTTTCGCAGCAACGGCGTCACGCAGTCCGACCTCGCCGAGATTCTGGAAATCGAGAAGGCGACCCTTGGGCGCCTGCTCGATCGCCTCGAAGCCAAGGGCCTGGTACGCCGCGAGGACGATGCCAACGACCGGCGCGCAAAGCGCGTGTTCCTGACCGAAGAAGTGGAACCTGCGATCAAGGCGATGCGTGCCGCGGCGGCGGAGCTGCGCCGCGATGCACTCGCCGGGCTGTCGCCGGACGAGCGGGACCGTTTCGTGGACGCGCTGCTGGCCGTAAAAGCCAATCTCAACGGCGGTGACAACGGAGCGGCGCGCAACGGCGCACGCGCACGGAGGAGCTAGCTATGGCCGCCGCCAGAACTGCGCTGATTGCCGTCGGACGCGCCACCCGGTGGATATTGATCCTGCTGCTGCCATTGGTCGTGATCTTGACCGCCCTGGGCATGTACGCGCGTGGCGGGCGCGAGGTCGATACCGAGAACGCTTACGTGAAGGCGGATATCCTGCCGGTGAGCGCGGAAGTGTCCGGGCGTGTGATCGAGGTCGTGGCGCGCGACAACGAACCGGTTCCCGCCGGCCAGCTTCTGTTCCGGCTCGACCCCGTGCCGTTCGAGATCACGCTGGACCGGGCGCGGGCGCGGATGGACGTCGTGCGCACCGAGCTGCAGTCTCTCCACGCCGAGTATCGCGAGACGCTGCTGGAGAGAGCGGAGGCGCACGACCGCATCGATTTCCTGGCGCGGCAGCTCGAGCGGCAGGAGCTGCTCAAGGAAAAGGGCATGAGCCGGGCCGACGTCTACGACGAGGCGCGGCTCAACCTGCAGGTCGCGCGCGCTCATCTGGCCGCTGTGGAGGAGCGTATCAATCGCGTCGTCGCGAGCCTGGCGGGCGATCCGCGCCTGCCCACGGAGCGGCATCCGCGCTTCGCCGAAGCGAAGGCGGCGTACGAGGCGGCCGCTGTAGACTTGGGGCACGTCCAGGTGAAGGCACCCGCAGCCGGCGTAGTGAGCAACCTCAAGCTGCAGCGGGGCGAACACGTGGAGAAGGGCACGCCGGTCTTCAGCCTGATCCAGAGCGGGCCGGCCTGGGTCGAGGCTAACTTCAAAGAGACGCAGCTTACCCATATGCGCGTGGGGCAGAAGGCGCAGGTTGTGGTGGATGCGTATCCCGATGTCGAGTGGCCAGCCGTTGTGGCCGCGATTGCACCGGCCACCGGCGCGGAGTTCGCAGTGCTGCCGCCTCAAAACGCCACCGGGAACTGGGTGAAGGTGGTGCAACGCGTGCCCGTGCGCATCCGGGTCGATCAACCACCCGGTCAACCGGTGCTGCGCGCAGGCATGACCGTCACGGTGGTGGTCGACACCGGCCACAGCCGCGGTCTGCCGCGCGTCGTGCAGGGCCTGATCGAGAAAGGCTTCCTGCCGCGCTTTCTCGAGCCCGCCGACGCGGTCGCACGCAACTGATGTAGCGGCCGTAGCCAAAACAAAGGCGCCGAGCATGAGCGTCACAGTGCACGGCCGGAAGCGCCACCCGGCGCTCGTCACCGGCTCGGCCATGCTCGCGTCGCTGCTGTACTCCATCGACTGGACCATCGCGGCGGTTGCGCTGCCGCACATGCAAGGCACGTTCTCGGCCACGCAGGACCAGGTCGCGTGGGTCATCACCTCGTACATCGTGGCCTCGGCCATCATGATCCCCACTGCCGGGTGGCTGAGTGCCCGATTCGGGCGCAAGCGCCTGTTCGTGTGCGCGGTGGCCGGGTTCACCGCGGCTTCCGCCGTGTGCGGTGCGGCCAGTTCGCTGACCATGGAGGTAGTGGCGCGCATTGTTCAGGGCATGAGCGGCGCTTTTATCATTCCCCTGGCCCACGCCATCATTCTCGACACCTACCCGCCCGAGCAGCAGGGAAAGGCGATGGCCATGTGGGGCGCAGGCTGGGTGTTCGGCTCGGTGATCGGCCCGACACTCGGCGGCTATCTCACCGAGTACTTCTCGTGGCGCGACATCTTCTACATCAACGTCCCCTTCGGCCTGCTGGCTCTGACGGGCGGGCTGCTGTTCTTGCCCGATACGGAGCGTGACCCGACGCGCCGCCTGGACTGGTTCGGATTCCTGACGCTGGCGGTGGGTATCGGCTCGCTGCAGATGATGATGGACCGCGGCCAGCGGCTCGACTGGTTCGAGTCCGAGGAGATCGTCGTGCTGGCGTGCCTTGCGATCCTCGGCATGTATCTGTTCGTCGTGCATACCTTGACCGCGCCCGCACCGTTCCTCGATCCGCATCTGATCGGGCGGCGCAGCTACATCGTGAGCCTGCTGCTGATCTCGGTGTATGGCTTTGTCACGCTGCCGCCGATGATCCTGATGCCGGCTTTTCTCGAGCACCTGCGCGGCTTCTCGATCGATGCTGTCGGAATGCTACAGTCGCCGCGCGGCGCTGGGTTGCTGCTGGCGCTCATCATCGGCGGGCAGGTCACGGGCAAGATCGACCCTCGGCTACTGATCGCCTTCGGCCTGCTGTGCCTGGCTCTTTCCAACTGGGAGATGTCGGGGTGGACCGCCGAGGTCGCCGAGTGGCCGATCGTGTGGACCGGCTTCTTGCAGGGTGTAGGCGCGGGTATCGTGCTCGTGCCGATACAGATGATCGCGTTCCGGGTGCTGGAGCCGCATCAGCGCACCGACGCAGCGGCGGTCTTCAACCTGGTGCGCAGCGTATTCAGCAGCATCGGCGTGTCCCTCGCCCTGACGCTGTTCGTCGTCATCACCACCACCGATCGCGCGCGCCTCGTCGAATACGTCTCACCTTACAGCGTCGGCCTGCGCTACCAGAGCGGCTACACTACGGGGACCGGTCACGGGCTTGCGATGCTCGAGCGCGAGATCGAGCAGCAAGCCGCGATGACGGGGTACAACACGGTGTTCTTCTCGATCGCCCTGGCCGCGCTCGCTGCTTTGCCTTTGGTGCTGCTGGTCGGGCGTCCACCCAAGGCAGGCAGCTCGGCGCCTCTCGATCATCAGGAGAAGCTGGTCATCGGAGAATAGCGCCTGTAGCATCGAGCCTCGCATCCACCTGGAATTTCGATGACCGCCGTAGATCGCCCCATCTATCCACGCCGCAGTCTGCTGTTCGTCCCCGCGCTGCGCCCCGACCGCTATGCCAAGGCGTTGCAGGCGGGCGCCGACATCGTGTGCGTGGACATGGAAGACGCGGTCGCCCTCGATCGCAAGGACGAAGGCCGCCGCTTGGCTCTGCCGCTGTTCGCGCAGGACGCGAACGTTCAAGCGGAGCGAATGGTGCGTATCAACCCGCTCTCGACCCTGCACGGCCTGAAGGACCTGCAGGCGATCCTGGAATCTCCCGCGCCGCCGCCGTCGATCATGATTCCGAAGGTGAGATCGGCCGAAGAGATTCAGCTGATCGACACTCTGCTCTCCACAACGCCGACCCGGCGCATCCGCTTCTGCGTCATCATCGAGACCAATCAGGCGCTCGAGCGGGCACACGAGATCGCACGCGCCAGCGACAGGATCGATTCGATGATCCTGGGCGCGGTCGACATGAGCGCGGATCTGCGCTGCGAGAAATCGTGGGAGCCGCTGCTCTATACCCGTTCACGCCTGGTGCACGCCGCGGCGAGCGCGGGCATCGACCTGCTCGACGTCCCTTTCCTCAACCTCGACGACCCTGAGGGATTGCGCCGGGAAGCGTCGGCCTGCGCGCGTCTGGGATTCACGGGCAAGGCGTCGATCCACCCCAATCAGCTCCCGATCATCCACGATGCATTCACGCCCACGCCAGAGCAGATCGCAAAGGCGCGAAGAGTCGTCGCCGCCTTCGAGCAGAACAAGACCGGACTCGTCGTGCTGGACGGCGAGCTGATCGAGCTGCCCGTCGTGAGGTCGATGTACCGCGTGATTGCCATCGCGGAGCGCGTCGGCGCGAAGCCCTGACGATCGAGCACCGGGTCGTGTGCGGCGCGGGCGTTCCTCGGACGCGAGCGCTTCCTCGAGCACAGGGCCAAACCCGGTAGAATCAGTTGTCGGCCGGAGACAGCGTGAACGCACCTGAAACCAAGATACCGCGCTTGACCAGCCTTTCACACGGCGGCGGCTGCGGCTGCAAGATCGCGCCCGCGATGCTGGAGCAAATCATTGGCAGGAGCGCGTCGAGCATCCTGCCCAAAGCGCTTCTGGTCGGCATCGAGACCAGCGACGACGCAGCCGTGTACCAGATCAGCGAATCGCAGGCGATCGTCGCCACCACGGATTTCTTCACGCCGATCGTCGACGACCCCTTCGATTTCGGAGCCATCGCGGCGACCAACGCCATCTCCGACGTGTATGCGATGGGCGGCATGCCGGTATTTGCGCTCGCCGTGGTTGGGATGCCGATCAACACCTTGCCTGCCGCGACCATCCGGCGCATCCTGGAGGGCGGCGAGTCGGTGTGCAGGCGCGCGGGCATTCCGGTGGCGGGCGGCCACAGCATCGATTCGGTGGAGCCCATATACGGGCTGGTGGCGATTGGCCTGGTGCATCCGAAGGACGTGAAGCGCAACTGCGGCGCGCGCGCGGGCGACAGGCTGGTGCTCGGCAAGGCGCTCGGTATGGGTGTCTACGGTGCGGCGTTGAAGAAGCAGGCGCTGAGCCACGATTGCTACCGGGCGATGATCGCATGCGCAACCCGGCTCAACACCCCCGGGCCTGTGCTTGCGCGCCTCGACGGGGTGCACGCGCTCACCGACGTGACCGGCTTCGGGCTGCTCGGGCATCTGCTCGAGGTGAGCAAAGGATCGAATGTGGCGGCAGTCATCGACTGGGAGCGTGTCCCGCTGCTGTCACAAGCGCGTGAACTGGTGCGTCAGGGCCACAAGACCGGCGCCTCCGCGCGCAACTGGGATGGATACGGAGCGCTGGTGAACCTCGGCCGGCGCGGTGATGAGGAGCAGGTTCTGCTGACGGACCCGCAGACCAGCGGGGGACTGCTGGTGGCGTGTGCGCCGCAGGCCGTCGACCGGGTGCTCGGCGTGTTCCGCGCCGACGGCTTTGAGCAGGCGGCGGTTGTCGGCGAGTTCGTCGCCGGTGCGCCCGGCGTGCGAGTCGAGTAGGAATGCAGGAGGCGGTATGAACGCGGTGGAGCACGAGGTGTGGAACGAGCTGCGCCGCTCGGCGATAGAGCAGAGCGAGCAAGAGCCGGTGTTGTCCGGTCATCTCTACGACCTGGTCATCCGTCACAGCGGCTATCCCGAAGCGCTCGCGTATTTGATCGCGGCCAGCCTGGGGAACCACGTTTTCAACGTCGTGGCGATGGCGGAGCTCACCAGCGAGACGATCCGACGCAACTCATCCATCGTCACAGCCAGCCTGTACGATCTCACCGCCGTGCGCTCGCGCGACCCCGCTTGCGAGAGCACCTTGATTCCCTTTCTCTACTACAAGGGGTTCAAGGGCCTGCAGGGGTATCGGGTGGCGCATGCACTGTGGACCGCGGGGCGCAGCGGTGTCTCGCGTTTTCTCCAGAGCCGCATCGCAGACGTCTTCGCGATGGACATCCATCCTGCGGCGCGCATCGGGCAGGGGGTCTTTATCGATCATGGCACCGGCATCGTCATCGGCGAGACCACGGTCGTCGAGGACGATGTCTCCATCCTGCAATCGGTGACGCTGGGGGGGACCGGGAAGGAGAGCGGCGACCGCCACCCGAAGATCCGCCGCGGCGTGATGATCGGAGCGGGCGCCGAGATCCTGGGCAACATCGAGGTCGGCGAGGGCTCGAAGGTCGCGGCGGGCAGTGTCGTGCTTGCGTCGGTTCCGCCGCACACGACGGTCGCTGGCGTGCCCGCGAAACCTGTCGGCAAGCCGCTCGGGGAGGTGCCGGCGTTCGACATGAGGCAGGAGCTGGAATAGCCCGGTCTCGCGTCACGCTGCGCTCCACCTGACGACGCTCCGACGCAACGAGTCACGAATCACGGCTGGCCCGTTTTGATTGCGCTCGAGAACGTCTCGAAAGCCTTCGCCGCCAAGGCCGTGCTGGCGCCAACCTCGCTTGCGCCGTCCCAGGGCCGTACCACCGTCCTGCTCGGCCCCAGCGGTTGCGGCAAGTCCACGCTCCTGCGTCTGATGGTCGGATTGATCGCACCCGACTCGGGCCGCGCGCTGTTCGACGGGACCGAAATCTCTCCCGCCAACGTGGACACGGTGCGCCACCGAATCGGCTACGTGATTCAGGAAGGCGGCCTGTTCCCGCACCTCGATGGAATCGGCAACGTCACGCTCCTAGCCGGCTATCTGGGGCGCGACCAGGGCTGGATCGAAGGCCGTGTGAGTGCGCTGTGCGCGCTCGTGCGAATTCCGCGGGAGCTGTTGCAGCGCTACCCGCACGAGCTGTCCGGCGGTGAGCGTCAGCGTGTCGCCCTCATGCGGGCGCTCATGCTCGAGCCGGAGGTCTTGCTCATGGATGAGCCGCTGGCCGCGCTCGATGCCATCACGCGGCGCGAGCTGCAGGGGGAGCTCAAGGAGCTCTTTGCGGCGCTCGCCAAGACCGTGGTCCTGGTGACGCACGACCTGCACGAAGCGGCGTGGTTCGGCGACGAGATCGTGCTGATGCGCGCTGGCCGCATCGTGCAGCGGGGCAGCCTCGAAGATCTCCTGCAACGGCCTGCGGAGCCTTTCGTCACGCAATTTGTCCGCGCGCAGCGGGCGGACCCGCGGCTGGTCGCCAAATGAAACCCCTGCTGCTCGGGCTGTGCCTGGCGTGCGCTGCGAGCGCGGGGTTCGCACAGCAGACCCTGGTGGTGGGCTCCAAACGCTTTACCGAGTCTTACATCCTCGGCGAAATCGCTGCGCAGACCGTGCGCGCGACCGGCACCAACGCTGAGCATCGGCAGGGCCTCGGCAACACCGGCATTGTTTTCGCGGCGCTCAAGAGCGGAAGCATCGACCTCTATCCTGACTACACCGGGACGGTGGCGCGCGAGCTGCTCAAGTCCGAGGCTTCGGATCTGGAATCGCTCAACCGCGGGTTGGGTCCGATGGGGCTGGGTGTAGCGGTGCCGTTCGGCTTCGATGACACCTACGCGCTGGCGATGCGGGAGGACGAGGCCCAGCGCCTGGGTGTGCAGACCATCACCGAGCTGGCCGCGCAGCCGCAGCTTCGCTTCGGCTTGTCGCACGAGTTTCTCAACCGCAACGACGGCTGGCCGGGACTCGCCCGCACCTACGCTCTGCCGCAGGCGCCCCGCGGATTGGACCATGGGCTTGCCTACGAGGCGCTGGCGGGCGGCCAGATCGATGTCATGGATATCTACTCCACTGACGCGAAGATCGCAAAGTACAAGCTGCGTGTGTTGCGCGACGACCGCCATTTCTTCCCCGATTACGGCGCGGTGCTGGTCTATCGCCTCGATGTTCCGCAGCGTTTTCCGCGCGCCTGGGCGGCGCTGCAGAGGCTGCAAGGACGGATCAACGCCGACGCGATGGTGGCGATGAACGCGCAGGCCGAGCTGGGTGGGCAGGGGTTCGCCGATGTCGCGGCCGGTTTTCTCGCGCGCAGCGATGCGGCGAGCGCCACAGGCAGAGGCGGGTTCTGGTCGCTCATGCTGGGCCGCGACTTCTGGCGCCTGACCGGGCAGCAGTTGCTGCTGGTGTTCGCGTCTCTGGCGGCCGCAATCGCAGCGGGGATTCCCCTCGGCGTGTGGGCGGCGCGCTCGCGCGCCGCAGCGCAGCCGATCCTGTCGGGCGTCGGGCTGATTCAGACCGTCCCGTCGCTCGCCCTGCTCGCTTTTCTGATCCCGCTGCTGGGCACGATCGGAACGTGGCCGGCGCTGGTAGCGCTATTCCTGTATTCGCTGCTGCCGATCGTGCGCAACACGCACAGCGGGTTGACCGGCATCGCACCTGAGCTGCGCGATTCGGCTCGTGCGCTGGGGCTGCCGGCGCCGGCGCGGCTGCGCCTGATCGAGCTCCCGCTTGCGGCGCGCTCGATATTGGCCGGGATCAAGACTTCGGCCGTGATCAACGTCGGCACGGCGACCATCGCTGCCTTCATCGGCGCGGGCGGCTACGGCGAGCGCATTGCCACGGGGCTGGCCCTCAATGACAACGCCATGCTGTTGGCCGGGGCCGTGCCGGCGGCGCTGATGGCGCTGCTGGTGCACGCGTTGTTCGAGCTTTTGGACCGGCGGTTGATTCCGGCTGGGTTGCGTCAGGCGAGCGGCTGAAGATCGCCCAGGAGGGTCGGGATCAATTCACTGACGGTGGGGTGAATGCGGACGCCGCGCTGCACCGCCGTATAGGGCAGGCCGGCATAGACGACGTCCAGCAGCGAGTGGACTACTTCGTCTCCGCCGGTCCCGAGAATCGCGGCGCCCAGGATGCGCTGGTCGCGTGCGTCGACCACGACCTTCATGAATCCTGCTGGTTCGCCTTTCTCGACGGCACGCGCAACCCGTGTCATCGGCCGCTTCGCGGCCAGCGCCGGGATGCCCGCGCGCTTCACCTCCGCCTCGGTCATGCCCACGCGCCCGAGGGGGGGATCGATGAACAGGGCATAGGCCGTGACGCGATCGGTCCATTTGCGCCTGCCTCCGTTCAACAGGTTGTCGGCGACGATCTCGTAGTCGTTGTAGCTGGTATGGGTGAACGCGCCCTTGCCGTTGCAGTCTCCGAGCGCCCACACGTTCGGATTTGTCGTGCGCAACGCCTCGTCCACCACGACGTACCCGCGCCTATCGATCTGGATCCCCGCAGCGTCCAGCCCCAGGTCGTCGGTGTTTGGAACGCGCCCCACCGCCAGCAGCACATGCGAACCGACTTCCGCGGATGCGCCCGACGCGCATTTTAAGTTGACGGCTATGCCGGAGCGGTCCCTGGCCAGCGACAGGCATTCGGCATCGAGGCGAAGCCCGATGCCTTCCTGCTGCAGGATCTCGTGCACGGCGCGCGAGACGTCCTCGTCTTCGCGGCCGATGAGGCGGGGGCCCATCTCGATGATCGTCACACGGCTGCCGAAGCGCCGGTACATCTGGCCGAACTCGAGGCCGACGTAGCTTCCGCCGATGACGAGCAGGTGTTCGGGGAGGAAGTCGACGTCCATCATGGACACGTTGGTGAGATGGGGCACGAGGTCGAGGCCTGGCATGTCGGGCACCAGCGGGCGGCCTCCCACGTTGATGAAGATCCTGTCGGCACCGAGGACGCCGTCGTTTACGCGCACCGTCTTCGGTCCCGTGAAGCGGGCATGACCACCGTACACCGTCGCGTTGGCGAGACCCCGCATCCAGTTCTCGACGCCTCGATTGGAACGCCCGGATACGTCGTCTTTGCGCGCCTTGACGCGCCGCATATCCAGCTGCACCGGGCCGCCGATCTCGACGCCGTACTCGGCTGAGCGGCGCGCGGAATGAGCGGCGTAGGCGCTCGCCACCAGCGTCTTGGTTGGGATGCAGCCGTTGTTCACGCAGGTGCCGCCGAACTTGCCTTGCTCGATGACAGCGACTTTCATCCCGCCGGCGGCGAGGCGTGCCGCCAGCGGGGGTCCGGCCTGCCCGGTCCCGATGATGATCGCATCGTAGGACGCGTCCATGGCTTCTACTCGGGGAAACCCGCCTCGTGGAAGACCAGCAGCGTGGATTCGCCCTCGGCGTGCAGCTGGAGAGAGTGCTTGTACAGAATCGCCCTTTCTGTCTTGCGCAATGCCTCGAGATAGGCCCGTTCCTTCTCCATCAGCTCGGGCGGGCCGGCCTTGCGGGTGGTCGCGAATCCAGGCCCCGGCCAGGTGAGCTGCCCGTTCGGGGTCAGCGAGTACGCGCCGGTGAAGCGGTTCACCGACCCGTAGCCTGTGGCTTTCCCGTCCGCTCCAAACGCAAGCGTCATGGTGGCCTGCATGTCCATGAGCGGCTGGCTGCCGTCCGTGCTGATCGATCTCAGCTCCCATTGCCGGTTGTAGAGCAGCTTGGCGATGTTCTCGCTCGTGATGACCGTTGGCGCCTCCTTGGGCGCCGTCGCAGTGCAGCCCAGCAGCGTCACCGCAGGCAGCAGTGACACCATCCAGCAGATGAATTTCATGCGCGGTTCCTCACGAATGTGATGGTTCTTGGCCGCTGCCGGCTCGCGAGCCGGCAAGCCCGAACGATTCCGCCAGGAGCTGGTACGAGCGCAAGCGGCTCGTGTAGTCGCCAGTGATGGTGATGATCATCAGCTCGTCCGCCTCGAACTGCTCTTTGAGCTGGAGGAGGCCGGCCTTCACCGTCTCCGGCGTGCCGATCACGGCCCGCGCGCGCTCTTTCGCGATCACAGCGCGCTCGGCATCGCTGTAAGGCTGCGCCAGCGCTTCCTCCGTCGTGGCGATGAGCCCTTCCTGCCCGCGCGCCATCTGCAGCCGGCGCAGGTCGATACTCGCCGCCAGGCGCTCAGCCTCCTCGCTGGTCTGGGCGCAGATGGCGAACACCGCTGCCATGCAGTAGGGCTCCGAGCCGCGGTACGACGGGCGAAAATCGCGCCGATAAGCGCGCGCGACGGCAGCGCCGCCGTGAGCGCTGATGAAGTGGGCGAACGAGAAAGGCAGTCCCAAATGCCCGGCGAGCGCACCGCTGTAGTCCGACGAGCCCAGCAGCCAAACCTGCGGCGAGGTCGGCCCCGATGGCATGGCCTTTACCGCGTGAAACGGATAGTCGGGCGGCAGGGCATCGTCCAGGTAACCCAGGGTCTCCTGCACATGAACGGCGAAGCGATCCTCGGCATCCAGAGCCTCGGCGTTCAGCGCTCGGGCGGTGAGCAAGTTGCCGCCCGGTGCCCGACCGATGCCCAGATCGATGCGTCCCGGGAACAGCGCCTCGTACATGCGAAACACTTCCGCGACCTTGAGCGCGCTGTAGTACGGGAGCAGCACGCCACCTGTTCCCACGCGGATACGTACTGTGGTGGCCGCGATCTGACCGAGCAGGATCTCCGGACAGGGGTCGCCCAGGCCTTTCATCGCGTGATGCTCCGCCAGCCAATAGCGGTGATAACCGAGACCGTCGGCGGCCCGCGCCAGCTCCAGCGTGGCATGGATCGCCTCGGCTGGCGAATGACCGCTGATGATCGGGGATTGATCGAGGATGGACAGGCGCATGGTTGACCGCAACGCAGTTTACGCTGTGAGCGTCCCAACCGCGACGACGGGAACGCGCTGCCTGCTGCCGCCCAAGGGATTAAACTAGCTGATCGGCTAGGGAGGTCTCGGAATGCGATTGCCCTCCGCCTAACTCGGAATGAGCCAGAACGTGACCTCGAAATACGTCTTCGCTGCTCGCTCCGCGGCGGCTTCGGCCGGCGCTGCCGCCGCGCTGGCTCTGTCTTGCGTCGCTGGTGCCCAGGACCTCGCGGGCCAGGACAGCGCGGCGCAAGGCAACGCCGCTCCGGTCAATCTCGAATTCACGCCAGCCGAGAAGGCCTGGTTGGCGGCTCATCCCGTCATCCGCGTGGGCGCCGAGACCAACTATGCTCCGTACGAGTTCCAGGACAGCCGCGGCCACTTCGCCGGCATGGTCGCCGACTACATGGAAGTCCTCAAGCGCCGGCTCGGCGTGCGCTTCCAGGTTCAGCAGATGCCCGACTTCGCCGCGGTGGAGAACAAGCTCAGAAAACGCGAGGTGGACGTCGTTCTGGCGCTGGCTCCTACCGCCGAGCGCGAGGAGTTTCTGCGCTTCACCAAACCCTACCTGCATTACGTCAACGTCATCGTCACACGGGACGACTTCCGTTTCGTCACGGGCGTGCGAGATCTGGCGCTGGAGCGCGTTGGCGTCGTCACCGGGCATTCGGCGGAGCAGCTGATCTCGCGCGCGTTCCCGAACAACAAGGTCATCGCTTATCCCGATCTGCTGCAGGGGCTGATCGCGGTGTCCACCGGCAAGGCCGACGGCCTGGTGGACGACATTTTTCCGATCGTCTTCAACATCCGCTATCACCAGATCAGCAACCTCAAGATCGCGACGCCGCTCGAGAAGGTGCTGCAGCCGAAAGGGTTCTCGATCGGGGTGCGCAACGACTGGCCTCAGCTCGTCGGTATCCTCGACAAGGTGCTCAACAACATCACCCACGAGGAGGAGCGCGAGATCTCGCAGAAGTGGCTGTCGGTGCGCTATGAGAGCAAGGTCGACTACCGGGCGATCTGGACTTCGCTCGCGGTGTTCTCGGCCATTCTTCTCGCGGCGGTGCTGTGGATCACCGTGCTCAACAAGCAGCGCAAGGCGCTGGTCGCGGCGCGCGCGGAAGCGGAGGCGGCAAACCGGGCCAAGGACCAGTTCCTCGCCAGCATGAGCCACGAGCTTCGCACGCCGCTGCACGCCATCCTCGGCTATGCCGATCTCATGCGCGAGAGCGCCATGACCGGCCAGGCTCGCGAGGATGCTCTGGCCACGATCGCAGGCAGCGGGCGGCACCTGCTCTCGGTGATCAACGACCTGTTGGACCTGTCGCGCATCCGCTCCGGCCACCTCGAGCTCACGCCCACGCCTGTTCAGTTGCCCGCGTTGCTCGAGGAGATCGCGGCCATGGTTCGGGTCGACGCCGAAAGGAAGGGCCTCACCTTTGTGCTCGACCTGGCGGCCGACTTGCCCGCTGTCGTGCAGGCGGACGGCAAGCGCATGCGTCAGATTCTGCTCAACCTGCTGGGCAATGCGATCAAGTTCACCGACGCCGGCGAAGTGACGTTGAGCGTGAGGGCAAGCGCGGCCGGTGAGGGCCAGATCCGGCTCGACATGAGCGTCGAGGACACCGGCATGGGGATCGCACCGGAGGACCGCACCCGCATCTTCGCGCCGTTCGAGCAGACGGAGCAGGGGCGGCGGCGCGAGGCGGGCGTTGGCCTGGGTCTCGCTATCAGCCAGGAGCTCGCGCACCGCATGGGCGGCAGCATCGACGTGGAGAGCCGGCTGGGTTCGGGCAGCCGCTTCCGGTTCACCGTGGTGCTGCCGCTGGTGCACGAACCCGAAGCGGTGGCTCCTGTGCGCACGCACATCGCCGGCTACGAAGGCGGACGGCGGTCCATTCTGGTTGCCGACGATCAGGAAGAGAACCGCCAGCTGCTGCGGCGCATGCTGGAGGCGCTGGGCTTCGAGGTCGCGCTCGCGGGAGACGGCCGCGAGGCAGTCGCAGCGGCGCGCGAGCGCCGGCCGGATCTGGTCTTCATGGACCTGCGCATGCCCGGCATGAACGGCTTCGAGGCCGCGCGCGCTATCCGCCGCAGCCCGGGCCTCGACCGCGTGCCCGTCGTAGCGGCCTCCGCCAGCAGCGCCGATCTCGAGCACGCCGAAGCCGACGTCGACACTTTCGCCGCCTGCCTGCGCAAGCCGTTCCAGACCAGCGATCTGATCGACGTCATCGAGCAGAGCCTTGGCCTGCGGTGGCGCTACGTCGAGGCCCAGACCGCCGTCCCCGGCAGCGAAGCGCCATCGCCCGAACAGCTCGTCGCTCCGCCAAGGAGCGTGCTCGAGACGCTGCTCGAGCTGGCGCGCCTGGGCAAGCTGGTCCGGATCGAGCAGCTGGCGCTCGAGCTCGAGCAGGAGGAGTCCCTGCGTCCTTTCGCTCGCCGGGTTCACGCCCTGGCGCGCCATCTCGACGAAGAGCAGCTGGTGGCGCTGTTGGAGCGCTGTCTGGGAGCGCAGCGCGATGCCGTCACCGAGTGAGGTGCGCGACGCCACCCTGCTCATCGTCGACGACAAACCGCAGAATCTGCGTTTGATCTCTGACTTTCTGGCCGAGCACGGTTTCGATCTCATGCTGACCCGCAGCGGTGCCCAGGCCCTGGACAAGGCGCGGCTCGCGACGCCCGACCTGGTGCTGCTCGATGTGCGGATGCCGGACATGGACGGTTTCGAGGTGTGCCGCCGCCTCAAAGCCGATGCGCGCACCGCGAACGTGCCGGTGATCTTCATGACCGCGGTGGACGATACCGCCCACAAGGTCGAAGGGTTCCTGCTTGGCGCGGTCGATTACATCACCAAGCCGATTCAGCGCGAGGAGTTGCTGGCCCGCATCCAGCATCACCTTCAGTTGCATCGCCTGCAGGCGGAGCTCGTCTCCAAGAGCCGGGACCTGGCGTCGAAGAACGCCGAGCTGGAGGCCTACGGGCACACCATCGCCCACAGCCTCAAAACGCCGCTCGCTGCCGCGAACCGTTTTCTCGACATCCTGTACAAGTTCAAAGCGGACAACTTGTCCGACGAGCAGAAGCACTTGCTGCATCAGGCCATCTCCGCGCTCGCGCTGACCGGTGAGGTGGTCGATGCGCTGCTGCTCCTGTCCACAGTGTCGCAACAGAGCGTCGATGCGCAGCCTCTCGATATGGGCCGGCTGGTGGGGCACGCCCTGAGTCAGCTCACTGACCTGCAGACACGCACCCAGGCCAGCGTGCGGGTGCCCAGGGCCTGGCCGCGCGCCGTGGGCTACGCACCCTGGGTAGGCGAGGTGTGGCTCAACCTCTTGAGCAACGCGCTCAAATACGGCGGCTCGCCGCCGCACCTCGAGCTGGACGCCTCGGCGGACGGGTCGTACGCGCGCTTCTGGGTGAACGACAATGGGGAGCGGCTCTCCGAAGATGAGCGCACGCTCGTCTTCCTTCCCTTCACCCGCCTGCAGCAGGATCGCGCCGCAGGGCACGGTCTGGGCCTCACGACCGTGCAGCGCATCGTCTCCAAGCTCGGAGGTGAGGTCTGGGCCGGCGCAGCACCCGGCGGCCGAGGCAACCAGTTCGGCTTCACTTTGCCCGCGGCTGCGGGCGCGGCGCGCCCGTGAGCCGAAGCGCTGTATCCCGGCCCTGACCGCATCCAGATGGCAGCATGAAGATCCTGCACGCAGACGACCACTCGATGTTCCGGGAAGGGCTGCGCTTCTTTCTGAAGCTGCTCGACCCTCAGGTGGTGGTGCTGGAGGCGAGCAACATCCAGGCGGCGCTGGACAAGCTCGCGCTGGAGGCGCCGGTCGATCTGATCGTGCTCGACCTGCAGATGCCCGGCATGAGCGAGCTGGACGGTTTTTTTGCCATCCACCGGCGCTATCCGAAGCTGCCCATCGTGATCGTGTCCGGCCTGAACGATCCGCGTACCATCCGCGCGCTCATCGACGGCGGCGCGCGCGGGTACATTCCGAAGCTCGCCACGAGCGAGCAACTGATGGACGCGTTGCGACGCGTGATGCGCGGCGAGGTCTATCTCCCCGACGCCCTGTTCATCCCCGATGCCCAGTCCGCAGGGGCGAAGGGCGACGAAGCGGCGGCGTTCACACCGAGGCAGCTCGAAATTCTCCCGTTGCTGGCCGAAGGAATGCCGAACAAGCGCATCGCGGACGCGCTCGACGTGACCGAAGGCACGGTCAAGCAGCATCTCAAGGATCTGTTTCGGCGCCTCAACGCGCGCAACCGCACGCAGGCGGTGAAGGAGGCGCGGCGTCTGGGGCTGCTGCCGAAGTAAGCGCGGCGCTCATCGCAGCCCGATCTGCCGCAGGGACAGCCGGTTGGCTCGTATGCCAGGGGATGTCCGTTAGAATGACGCGTGGGTGCGGCTCGCGTCGTTTTCCCGCTCGCTGCTTCTAGAGGACAACGGGGGTGTATGTCGTGCTGAAGAAATGGGAGTTCCGGTTTCTCACTGCAGTCGCGGCGCTGACGCTGCTGCTGGTCGTCGTCAATGCCGTGCTGTTCCTCGGCAACCGCAGCACCCAGACCGAGGTGAACAGCCGCCAGCAGTACGTCCAGCAGAGCATCCAGCTCGAAGGCCTGTACCGCGAGATCGTGAGAGCGCTGGCCGACCTGTCCATCAAGAACGATGACAAACAGATAAGGGACATGCTGGCCAGCCAGGGCATCAGTGTCAGCGTTCCAGGGCAGGGTGCCGCACCGGGAGGCGGTGCAGCCAGCCAGAGGGGGCCAGGCAAATGAGCGATGCGCCGGCCAGAGTATTTGTCCCCGTGGCGCTGCTCGCGGTAACGCTTTTGCTGTGGGTCGGGTTCCAGACTACGCAACTGGTACGAGAACGCGAAGGGCTGCAGACCCTGCGCCAGGGCCAGGAGGTGCAGGTCCAGTCATCGCAGAAGCTGCGCGCCTCGCTCGATGCGATCGCGTCGGGGACGGCCAAGCTCGCCGGGCAGGGTAATCCGAACGCGAGACTCATCGTCGACGAGCTCAAGAAGCGCGGTGTGACGATCAACCCGAACCAGCAGCCTGCCGCGCCCGGGAAATGATTCGAGCTGCCGCTCGCGCAGCGGGATGCAAAAAACGAAGAAGGCAGGTTTCCCTGCCTCCTTTGTGTTTCTGCTCGAGAGCCGATGCTCTGATCCGATCGGCTCCCAGGCATTAAGCCTTACTGCTTGTCGGCTGCACGGCCCGGCTCATTGGCCTTCTTGGGCTTGCCCTTCACCGTGTCGTCCGCTGCGCGGCCATACTTCGCCGGCTTGTTGGCCTTGACTGAACCGTCGTCGATTGCGCGGCCAGCGGTCTTGGCCTTGTTGGGGGCCTTGACCGTACCGTCATCGATCGCACGGCCCGCGGTCTTCGGCTTGTTGGGCGCGGTCACGGCATCGCCCTCGATGGCGCGGCCAGCGGCCTTGGGCTTGTTGGGCGCGGTCACGGCATCACCTTCGATGGCGCGGCCGGCGGCCTTGGGCTTGTTCGGCGCGGTCACGGCATCACCTTCGATGGCGCGGCCAGCGGCCTTCGGCTTGTTGGGCGCAGTAACCGCACCGCCTTCGTCGATCGCACGTCCGGCCTTGGGCTTGTTCGGCGCCGTAACGGCGTCGTCGGCAACGGCCGGGAGCGCGAAACCAACCACACCGGCCACTACTAGCGCTGAAATCAATGCACGCATGAAATTTCTCCTGGGTTGAGGTTCCACCGCCGCCTGCCGGGGTATCCACTAGCGGTCATCGCTTAAGAGTTCCCCTCTCACGATGCCGGGAAGAGGCGGGCTTCCGGGGCGAATCATCTCAAGACCGGGCGGTAAGCGAAATTCCACGTCGGGAGAGCGGCTTATCACTTTGGTTATAGCTAGCCCCGGGCCTCACGGATTGTCGTAGTAGACATAGCCTTTCTGCGGGACTTTGGACTCCTGATCCCGCTCGAGGTCTCCCAGCGCATCCGGCTGGTCCCACCAGATGGCCCGGGCCTGCTTCTGCTTTTCCGCCAGCGCCGGGTTCTTGTCCAGGAACTCGCGAATGAACCTGGTCAGATCGGATTCGTACCCTGTCTTCCTCATGGAATATCCTAGGCTTGCTGCCCGGCTCGGGGATTGAAAGCGGCTGTGCGGGACACAATTTTCCGGCCATTATCGCAGTATTTGGTCCAGACCATGCCTGCTTCCCCGCCCTTTCCAGAGTCCATCGAGGCCCCCCTCGCGCTGCGCGCACCCCGCTCGGTCACCGTGCATGGGCGCACGCTCTCCGACGACTACGGCTGGCTGCGTGAAAAAGAGGATCCGCGCGTGCGCGCGTATCTCGAAGCGGAGAACGTGTACACACGCGCGGTCATGCAATCGACCGAGGCGTTTCAGGAGTCGCTCTACCAGGAAATGCTGGCACGCATCAAGGAAACGGACATGGGCGTGCCCTACCGCTACGGCGACTACGACTACTACAGCCGCACCGAGGCGGGCAAGGACTATCCGATCTACTGCCGGCGGCGACGCGTCGATGCCGCGCCGGAAGAAATCATCCTGGACATGAATGCGTTGGCGGAAGGCTACGAGTTCTTCTCGCTCGGAGCGCTTGCCGTGAGCCCTGACGGGAATCTGCTGGCGTATTCGACCGACGTCACCGGTTTTCGCGAGTTCACGCTGCAGGTCAAGGATCTGCGCACTGGAGAGCTGCTCCCCGAGCGCATCGACAAGACCCGCTCCGTAGCGTGGGCCAGCGACAGCACGAGCTTGTTCTACGTCAAGGAAGATGCCGCCAAGCGCGCCTGGCGCCTCTATCGCCACGAACTGGGCCGTGATGACGATGCACTGGTGTTCGAAGAGAACGATGCGCGCTTCAGCATCGGCGTGCAGCGCTCGCGGAGCCGCAGCTGGATCTTCCTGGGCTCGCACAGCGCGACGACATCGGAGGTGTATTGCATCCCTGCGGATCGACCGGCCGCGGCGCCGCGCGTGATCGTTGCGCGCGTCCCCGAACACGAATATCACGTCGATCACCGCGGGGACTTGTTCTATATCGTCACCAACGATCGCGGCCGCAACTTCCGCCTGGTCACGGCGCCCGTCGCCGACCCCCGCCAGGACAATTGGACCGAAGTGATACCGCATCGCGACGATGTGATGCTGGAGGACGTGGACCTGTTTTCGCGGCACATGGTCATCCACGAGCGCGCGGGGGGATTCCCGCGCCTGCGCGTTCTGCGCTTCGATGACGCGCAGGTACATGACGTTCAATTTCCGGAGCCCGCCTGCTCGGTGTTCGGGACGGGCAATGCCGAGTTCGACACGGACGTCTTTCGCCTATCCTACGAGTCCCTCGTCACGCCCGACTCGGTGTTCGACTACGACATGAGCACGCGCAACCGCAAGCTGCTCAAGCAGGAGGAGGTATTGGGTGGCTACGATCCGGCGCGCTACCAGTCCGAGTTGATTTATGCCACCGCTCAGGATGGTACGCAGCTGCCGATCTCGATGGTCTATCGCCGCGACCTGCGCCGCCCCGGCCCTCAGCCGCTGCTGCTGAGCGGCTACGGCGCCTACGGTTTCGCGTCGGATGTGCACTTCAGCTCGACACGCCTGTCGCTGCTCGATCGCGGCCTGATCGTGGCGATCGGTCACGTGCGCGGCGGCGGCGAGATGGGCAAGCGCTGGCACGATCAGGGCCGCATGCTGAACAAGCGCAACACCTTCACCGATTTCGTCGCGGTAGCGGAGCGGCTGATCGCAGCGGGCTACTCCTCGCGCGAGCAGCTCGTCATCCAGGGCGGCAGCGCGGGTGGGTTGTTGATGGGCGCCGTGACGAACCTGCGGCCGGACCTGTTCAAGGCCGTGGTGGCAGAGGTGCCGTTCGTCGATGTGATCAACACCATGCTCGATGCAAGCCTGCCGCTCACCACCGGCGAGTACGAAGAATGGGGCAACCCGCAGCAGCGGGAGTACTTCGAGTACATGTTGTCCTACTCGCCCTACGACAACATCGAGGCGAAAGCCTATCCGCCGATGCTGGTCGAGACATCCCTGAACGACAGCCAGGTGATGTACTGGGAGCCGGCCAAGTACGTGGCCAAGCTGCGCGCGACCAAGACCGACGCCAACCCGCTGCTGCTCAAGATCAACATGGGTGCCGGACATGGTGGCGCATCAGGGCGCTACGATTTCCTGCGCGAGATCGCGTTCACCTATTCATTCATCCTGTGGCAGGTCGGGCTGGCGCCCTGAGATTCGCGGGCGCCGTCCCTAGCCTCTCGCTGCCCTTGGCTACTCTCGCGGCTTTGCCAAGGCCTCTCCGACGTAGAGCACGACCGCCTCAAACAGCAGATCCCGCGGATAGTGAGTCTTGGCGGCGTTGCCGCCCCAGTACGGCCATTTCTCCTGCAGCGGCAATACCACCGCCCAGTGATCGCCGTGGGCATAGCCGAGCAGGACGCTGCCGGGTATGAGTTGATCGTAGAAGATGGTCTGACCGTCGTTCAGCGCCTCGGCGCGGTTGAGGTCGCCCTTGGTAATGAACATGAGCCTGGCGGTCTCGTCCGGGACGGTGAACGAGCTCACCGAGAAGTAGCGCACGTTTGCAGGCAGGCGGTGGCGCGAGAGCCATTGTGTGCGCACCTTGACACGCAGGCTGTCCAGCACGCCGTGATCGCCGGCACCGCACGACTTCAAGTCGATGGCGGCGACCATGGCGTACAGGCCGGCATACGCTTCCCCGAGCGGAGAGCCGTTGACGGCGCCCGCGAAGCTCACCACCGCGTCCACCCGCGCCGCAAGCTCGGGGTTGCGGACCAGGAACTCGAGGATGTCCGGCGTGCCCTTCGAATATCCCATCAGCACGAGTTTTTCGCCCGGGCCGACTTGCTCCTCGCGCACAGCGTCGGCGATCTGTGCTGCATTGTGTGCGCTGCTCGAGCGGCCATCTACGGTGACGAGCCGGATCCGGTAGCCCAGATCCGAGAGCTTCGCGATGTCCGCGGGGAACGGGGTGGCGATATCCCGAAAACATTCTCCGAACGCGCCGCCGACGAACAGGATGTGCATCGAGGGATCGAAAGCGGGCAGTGGAGCTGGCGCGCTCCGCGGTGGCGCCTCATCGCTCAGGCGCACGAGCACCTCATCGCAGCTTGCTGCGCTGGCCGAGGGATCGGCCGCGAGAACGCCGCAGTAGATCTCGCGAAAGCGCACTCGGCCGTCGGTGGCGGGCGGCTGACCCAGGACGCTCAACTGCAGGGCCGGAACGTCGGTGCGGTACTTGGTGAGCGGCGGTGTGCAGGCGGAGATCGACAGCACGAGCACTGCGCCCGCGATCGCTCCCCATCGCATGGTCAGCAGGTTCACCGGCTTTCGGGCTCTTGGGCGAGCTGTTCGGAAAGGTACAGCGCGATCGCCTCGACCAGCGCGTCGCGCGGGAACCAGTTGTGGCCGGTGACGAATGTCGCGAGCATCGGCCTCTTCTCCTCGATCGGCACGGCCACGCCCCAGTGATCGGCGTTGGTGTAGCCGAGAAGTGTGGCGCCGGGAATGACCTGATCGTAGAACAACAGCTGGCCGTCGTTGCGCGGATCGATCTCGGTCAGGGCCGCGGCGAAGGGGCGCAATGGTCCCGCGACGCTGTCCGTGCGGGTGAACGACACCAGCGAGAAATACCTGGTGCTCTGCGGGAGGCGATGCTCGGCCAGCCAGTTGAGGCGCAGCGGCCGCCGCAGGCTGTCCACCGCGCCGCCATCTCCCGCGTCGCAGCCGGCTACCGAGACCCGCCTGAGCGAGCGATCGTACGGAGCGGATGCCGCGTCGGCCAATGCGGAGCCGTTGATGGCTCCGGCAACGCTCACCACCGCTCTGACGCGCTTCGTGAGCTCGGGATACGCGACCAGAAACTCGAGAATGTCCACCGCCCCTTTCGAATACCCAACCAGGACCAAGCGCTGATCAGCGGCAGCCGCCTTGGACACGAACTGTGCGATGTCTTCCGCATTGCTGGTGCTGCTCGAGCGGCCGCTGACGACGAGAATCTCCGCTTCGTAGCCGAGGCTCTGCAGGCGCGGCACAGCGGTCTCGAAGGGCAGCGCGACAACGCTCGCGCAATCGTTGAACAAGCCCGGCACGAATACGAAGCGAAGGCGTGTATCGCGGGGCGGCAGCGCAACCGGCCGCGCGGCGCCAGGCGCTTCGTCGCTCAGGCGGTGCAGGAGCTCTTCGCAGGTGCGCTGCTTGGGGTTCGGATTGTCCTGCAGCGTTGCACAGAACAACTCGCGAAACCGGACACGCCCATCCCGTACCTCGGGCGCATCCAGTACGCCCATGGTCTGCGCCGGGAGATCGAGATCGTACTTGCGCATCGGGCTGGCGGTGCAGCCCAGCAGGACGACGGATGCAAGAAACACCAGGCTGCGATTGCCAAACATCGGACCGATGCTACCCCGTCCGGCCCTTTCCCGCTTCGCAACCGGCGACGATCGCTAATTCAATTTCTGCAGGTCGCTCGGCTTCCAGCTCTTGTCGAAGAACGCCTTGGTCGGGCCGTACAGGCGCAGGATGACGAAGAAGCCCTTGTCGGGAACGGTAGCCAGCCAGTTCTTGCCCTCGCCGGGCGAGTCGGGACCAAAATAGATGTCGATCGAGCCATCCTTGTTCTTGACCGGCTTGTCCATGGCGTTGATCGACGGGAAGGACTGGCCGTTGTCCAGCCCTGACGCGGTGATGGAATCGTAGACACTCACCGACCAGAACAGCGCGGCGGGAATCCCCTTCGGCAAACGCAGCTTGTACGACTGTGATCCGGAGAGGAAATTGCCTTCCGCGTCGACGAACGTCGCCGGGTACTTGGCTCCGACGCCGACCATCGTCGCCGCCATGCCGGGACTCGCGGAGTAGGCGTTGGTGAAAAAGCCGGTACGCGGATCGATGAAGTTGAAGGTGTCCGCAGTGAATGTCGCGTTGCCCGGAAACACGTTCAACCAGCGGCGGTCCTTGTACCACAGGCTGTTCGCTACGATGGTCTGCGGCTCGTACGTGATGGCGTGCCCGATGCGGGTGGCGGTGCGCGCGGCCCGGTCGAGAACATCCCGGGTGTGTGCGTCGGGCTGGAATTTCTTGCCCTTGATGATGCCGAGCGAGGCTGCCATGCCGCGCATCTCCATGTCGGCTGGATCGACATACTCGTGCGCCAGGAAACGCGCGAGCATGTCGAACGCGCTGCCGTCTGCCGGGTAGAGCATGTTGACCGGCACGTTGGACGCGTTCGGGAACTGCATGGGCTTGGCGCTCTTCCGGTTGCCGAGCGGATAGATGCGGGTCTTCTCCAACAGGTCGACCGGTCCCTCCAGCTGCTTCGGATCCTTGAAGAAGCCGCGCCAGAACACGAATACGCCGTAAGTGCGGGAGCGCAGGGTGTAGAACTCTCTCGGCACGTCACCGTGGTAATCGGGCGGCAGGATCAGATACTTGCCTCCCTTGCCGCGATCCGGTCCGGGCAGGCCCACGTCGCCGCACCAGATGCGCCCGGCGATCTTGCGCTCCGAGCAGATCGGGCGCTGAAAGAAGTCGTCCAGGATGCCCTGCAGACCTGGTGGAACCTCGATGACCATCGGGCCGTCCGCCTTGAGGTCTAGATAGCCCATTGCGTAGATCACGTCCGAATTGGGCGTGGTGATGAGCGTCTTGGCGTTCAATCGGTCCTTCCAGATCGGCAGGACGTTGTAGCCTTTGCCGAAGACTTTCTCGGAGCCCTCCTTCATCGCGTAGATGTTGAGTGCGGGCAGTGCCCAGATGTAGGTCTGCACAGCGCGCTGGAACAGGAGCTCATCCTTGAGCGCGGCGATCCCGTCCTTGGAGGGATACCCGTTAGGGAAGGGGAGCTCCGCCAGCTCGTCGTAGCGCGATGTCTGCGCGTGCGCTGGAAGAATCAACCCTGCGCAAAGGGCAAAAATGGCGAGGCGTCTGCAAGACGGCATGACGATTCTCCACGTTGACGAACAGCGTTGTGCTGCTCAGAAGCACTACCGGATATGGCAGGAAGCTGCCGGGCGGCCCACACTCCGCCGGCAGCGCGGAAATTCACGGCTGATCACGGAAAGTCTAAAGGGAAAAATCTGCCGGCTCAACCGCAGATCGGCATGTCGCTCCCGGTCGCAAGTCTTGCATTCGACGCCGTTGTTGCCTGCGACCCGATATCCTCGTGGCCGGATCATGGATGCAAACCTCACCACGCTGTTACTCGTCGCGCTGATCGCGGTTGCTGCGCCGCTCGTGGCCGAGTTTCCCATCGGCTTGCGGCTGCCCACCGTCGTCGTGGACGTCGCTTTGGGCGTGGACAAGCGCCGCGCCATTCGCTAGATTGATACGGGTTTCGCGAGAGCGACAGAATCGTTGCTGCAGCGCGGAGATCGACGTATCGCGCTGCGGCAGGCGCTTCGTCGAACGCGCGCGCCTGACGGCGGTTGGCTCATCGGCGCCGGCCACAATATTGTTCGGATGACAACGATACCGGGAGGTAGAGGACTATGAAGAGCATCGATCGAGCGCTCCTGACCGGAGCCGCCCTCGCCGCGATGGCGATGTCGGGCACGGCGCTGGCGCAGGCCGAATGGCAGCACTACGGCAACGACCAGTCGAACACACGTTTCAGCTCGCTGGACCAGATCAATACCGGCAACGTCAAGAACCTGAAGGTCGTCTGGGCCCACTCGCTGGGCACCTCCGACAGTCAGGAATCCTCGCCGCTCATCGTCGACGGCACCATGTACGTGACCAGTTCCACCGGGCCACGCTACGTTTTCGCCCTCGACGCGAAGACTGGGGAAAAGAAGTGGACCTACCAGCCTGAATTACCGGCGGACTATATGGCGACGGTGTGCTGCGGCCTGGACAATCGCGGTGTCGCCGTGGCCAACGGCAAGGTGTTCTTCGGGCGCCTCGACGCCAAGCTCGAAGCACTGGACGCGAAGACCGGCAAGCACCTTTGGACGGCCACCGTTGCAGACTACAAGGCGGGCTACGCCATTACCACCGTGCCGCTGATCGTCAAGGACCTCGTCATCACTGGCATGTCCGGCGGCGAGTACGGCGTGCGCGGATTCGTGGTCGCCTACAAGCAGTCCACCGGTGAACAGGTGTGGAAGACCTATACCATCCCCGGTCCTGGCGAGCCGGGCAACGACAGCTGGAAGGGCGACTCGTGGAAGACTGGCGGCGCCTCCACATGGGGCGTTGGCGCATATGATGCGAAGCGCAATCTGGTGTTCTGGTCCACCAGCAACGCCGGCCCCTGGGGCGGGCAGACCCGTGGGACTGACTCCGCCGACTATGGCCAGTTCACCAACCTGTGGAGCGCCTCACAGCTGGCCTTCGATGCCGACACCGGCAAGATCGCGTGGGGCTATCAGTACACCCCGCACGATGTCTGGGACTACGACGGCATAAACGAGGCCGTGCTGACCGACCTGAACATTGGCGGCAAGCAGGTTCCCGCGCTGATGCATGCGGACCGCAACGGATTCTTCTACGTGCTCAATCGCGACACCGGCAAGGTGGTGGCTGCGGATCCGTTCGTGACCGTCAACTGGGCGACCCACGTCGATCTCGAGACCGGCAAGCCGGTCGAAGCGCCTAACAACGAGAAGCGTCCGCAACTCGGCAAATGGGCCCGCAACGTCTGCCCGAACTTGATCGGCGGCAAGAACTGGTCGCCCATGTCCTACAGCAAGCAGACTGGTCTCGTGTACTTGCCGGCGTTCAATATGTGCATGGACATCGCGAACCGCGAGGAGGAATACACGCCGGGCAAGTTCTATCTCGCATCCGAGTTCGATCTCGGCAAGGCCGGGGCGACCGGTTCGAACCTGGGCGAGTTCATCGCCTGGGACCCGGTCGCAAGAAAGAAGGCCTGGTCGATTGAGGAAGAGAACATGTGGGCGAGCGGCGCCATGTCGACGGCAGGCGGGCTGGTGTTCTACGGCAACATCAACGGCGTGTTCAAGGCAGTGGACGCAAAGACCGGCAAGGTGCTGTGGCAGTTCCGCGTCGGCACCGGGATTACGCAGAGCGCTGTGACCTACTCCATCGATGGCAAGCAGTACGTCGCCGTGGTTGCCGGTCGCCTGAAGGGCCCGCCCTCCTTCTTCGGCAAGATCGGCCAGAAGATGATGGAGGCAAGCCCGGAAGGTGGCATCCTCATGGTGTTCTCGCTCTAACCCGAAGATCGATGTGACGCATTGCTGCCGCGGGGTTTTATCCCCCCGCGGCCGTGCGGTCGAAATGAAACCGGTGGACTTGGCACTGCCGTCGCGTCCACCGCGTTTCGCAACCCACGGAAGATGGGAGAACATTTCGTGATTTCCAGGATGGTAGTCTTGATTGCCGCCGCATCGGCGGCCGCGACCATCCTCTGCGTTTGCGCCCCCGCCATGGCGGGGGACGCAACCCGTCCGGTGAACCCGTACTCCGGCAACGCCCAGATAGCGCAGGAAGGTGGCAGCCTGTTCAACCAATATTGCTCGCATTGCCATGGACCGTGGGCCGAGCAAGGCGAGCGTCCGCGCGACCTGCGGCGGCTGCGTATCCGTTATGGGGACGACGCCATCTCGATGTTCTACGCCACCGTCAGCACCGGGCGTCCGGACAAAGGCATGCCGGTCTGGAAGGGCGTGCTGAGCGACGAGACCCTGTGGAAGATCTTCACCTTCCTCGAAACTGTGCAGACCGAGGACTAGCGGCAATGCTGGCTCGCTGCATGTGGGCGTTGCTGGCAGCGTTCGCCGCGTGCATGCTCATCGTTCAGGATGTTGCCGCTCACGGCGTCACTCTCGATCTGTATCATCCGCTGTCGGCCGAGTCGGCGTTCCATCGTGCGTTCCTCGTACCCTGGGCTCGGAAGGTCGCGCAGGAATCGGGCAATCGCATCAATATCCATCTGCATGCGGAATCGGCAGATCCGGTCGCGACCAAGGGACTCTACGAACAGGCCGAGGACGGCGACGCCGACCTGGTCTGGGCACCGATCCTGACCTCCGTCGAACACTTCCCCAGGCTCGGTATCGTCGATGCACCTTTCATGGTGCACACTGCACAGGGAGGGAGCCGCGCGGTATCGGAGTATGTGCGCGTCAACGATCTCCTCGATCGCGAGCTTGCCGGAGTGCGCGTGCTGGCAGTGCACGTCGCGGACGGCACGCAGCTCCACTGCAGCGGGTCTGCCGCCACGGCGTCGACCGAAGTAGCCGGAAAGCGCATCGCGGTGGCATCTCCGGTCGACGCTGCGTTGCTCGCGGCGCTGGGCGCTACGCCCATCCAGGTTCCGGCGGCGCGCGTGACGAGCTCGCTTCGCGATGGGGCCGCGGAAGGCGCCCTGCTCGCCTGGTCCGAGGCCGGTGGCATCGCGGGCAACCACGTCGAGGTGGGTCCCGACGGCGCCGGTATCACCAGCGCCCTGTTCGTTTTGGCCATGGGCCCGGCCAGCTATCGCTCGCTGCGCGACGATCTCAAGGCCGTGATCGGGGCGAACAGCGGCAAAGAGACCGCTGCCTGGATCGGGCGCGTGCTCGACGAAGCGGCCGCGGAGTCGCGCAAGGCGGCGCTCGCACGCGGTGAAACCGTCCGCGCTATGACGCCTGCCGAACGTGAGGAGTGGACGCAGGGGGCGAGCAAAATCAGCGAGGCGCGCGCGGCTGTACTAACGCGGGCCGGGATCGGCGTTCGTCCGCTGATCGAGAGTGCGCGCGAGCAGCTGCAGACCTTCGACGCGTCGAAGTGAAACGACCGAGCACCTACGCGTGCTAACGCCTCGGCGGGTTCGCTCGCCACAGAGCGGGGCTGAGGGCGGGTGCGAGGGCTTCCAGATACAGCGATGGTGCCATATCGTAGGCGTAAGCATTCAGGCGTCCGAGCAGGTCGCTGACGCGGTCCGGATAGCTGGCGGCCTTGTTATCGGCTTCCTCCGGATCGTTTGCAATGTCGAACAATTCGACCTTGGCAGGCAGCGCCGCGTGTACGATCAGCTTCCACTCCCCGACGCGGATCGCGCCGCGAAAATCCTCGACGTCGAGCAGCATATCCTTGCGCGTCGAGAGCTTGCGCTCCGTGATCACCGGCCACACGTCCACGCCGTCCAGCGGATGAGACGCGTCGGGCGCCGCACCGGCCAGGCGCAGCAGCGTCGCGTGCAGGTCGGTGATGTGCAGGGTATCCGTGACTATCGTCTTCGGAGCGATCCTTCCGCGCCACGATACGATCGACGGTATCCGCATCCCACCCTCATACAGGCTGCCATGGCCCTCCCGCAAGCTGCCATTGTCCGCCGCCGTATTGCGCACGTCCCGGTCGCCGGTGGGATAGCGCGTCGGCACCGCCCCGCCGTTGTCGCTGTGGAAGACAATGAGTGTATGGTGGAGCAGCTTGCGGCGCTCGAGTGCGGTCACGATCTCGCCGATCGCCGAGTCGAGTGCTGTTACAGCCGCTGCGTAGTTGCGGCGACTGTCACTCGAGATATCGGAATAGCTCGCGCGCAGCGCAGGGGGGACATCCTGGTACCGTGCTGGTGCGTTGAATGAGACCATCAGGAACAACGGACTGGGAGGCTCATGCCGCTCGATGATGCGCACTGCTTCGGTGGCGAACAGCTGGGTGACGTATCCGGTATCGTTCACTGCCTTGTCGCCGCGACGCCAGTCAGTCTTGGTGGCCTTGTGAATCGAGGATTCCGACGTGCCGGCGAGCGAGCCGTAGAACATGTCGAAGCCGCGCCGCGTGGGCCAGTACTCCGGTTTCGCGTGACCCAGCAGCCAGTCACCGACGAATGCCGTGCGATAGCCTTCGTCCTTGAGCGCTTGCGCGAGCGTCCGTTCCTCGGCTGGCAGCCCGTAGGCGTTGGCGCGGGTGATCGACAGGGTCTGCAGCCCATAACGCATCGGATAGCGTCCGGTCAGCAGCGCAGCGCGTGTCTGGCTCGAGTATGGCTGCACATAGAGCGCGTTCAGGATGGCCCCGCCCGCTGCCAGCGCATCCAGCGTTGGCGTGCGCAGTGTGCCGCCGCGAAAGCCCAAGTCGTGCGCGCCGAGATCGGCTGCCAACAGGTAGACGATGTTGGGTCGGTCGGTTGCGAACGCTCCCGACGCCAGCAGCACAAGGCCGAGCGCAGCGACGCGCAGAGTCGACAAGGCCGAATTGACCTCAGGTGCCATTTCTCAATTTCTCCTCGGGCAGCACACGAGGCCCCGATCATACGGTGTGGCGCAGCTTCCCACCACGGGCATTCGGCCGGGCGAGGCCGCATCTGGACTTAACCATGATGGCGCCTCGCGACGCGCTGCTCGAGTGGCTCGCCTCCGCCGCTGCGCGCATCAATCGGCAGCGATGGCTGCGGGACGGATCGTGGGCGGCAGCAGGACTGGGCGTGCTCTGGGCTGGCCACCTGGCGATCGTGCGGTTCGTACGGCCACCGACCGTGGCAACTGCTCTGCTGCCTCTGATGCTGCTGTTTGCGATCGCGACGCTCATTGTGCTGGTCGCGCGGCGGGTGAGGCGGCCGGGCCTCGCAGAAGCGGCCGACGCTGCCGACGCACGTGCCAAGTTGCACGACGGACTCATCAGCGCGCACTGCTTTACTCAGGACGATGAGGACGCTTTCAAGGCTCTGCACGTGCGGCGTTCCGCGGCAGCCGCAGCTGGCATCGACCCGCGCCAGCTCTTCCCGCTCGTGGTGCCGCGCGGAGCTGTGGCCATACTCGCCGCGGCACTGCTCGCCGCAGCTTCAGTAACGATGCTGCCGCACGCCGCAGACTCACCGGTAGAGCCGCTTCAGGCAGCCGTGCCTGGTTCGTCGGACGCGGTACGTGACGCAAGTCATCGGCGTGCCGACGGAACGGAGGAAAACACCCTGGCCGGAAGCCGTATCGGCCCCGGCCTCTGGAAGCAGATCGATGCGCTGGCTGCCTCGTTCGCCGGGTCGACCGCGGGGCAGTCGCTGATGGAAGCGATCGCGGCACGCGATGCGCGGGCGGCGGCGGAAGCACTTCGACCCCTCAAACAGGATGCGTCGGCGGAAGCCGGCGGACAGCACATGCCGCAAACGGTAGACGAGCAGATGAACAATGTGCTCGCACAAGGCATCCTCGAGCGGCTGTCGGAACTACTCAAAGCGGAGGACTCGGCAGCGGCGCAAGCGCTCGCAATGGCCAACGAGCGTCCCACTGCGCAACTCGAAAATGAGCTGCGCGCCGAGCAGGAGGACACGCAACGTGCGGCACCACGTCAGCAGAGCGAAGGCGAAGACGCAGTGAACACACTCCTGCGCGCACTGTCACGGTCCAGCACCGCCGGCCGGGACCGCGTGCGCGGCGAGGCCGACAGCATGGACGGCGCGGGCCGTGCAAGTGTGGGTGGCGGCGCGATGGGACGGCGCGTTGGCATGAGCAGCGCGGGCGCGGGCGAAGGCGACCAGCCCGGCGCCAACGTCACCCCACAGACCGACAGCGATTCCATCTTCGGAAGAAAAACCGAGCGACTGGCAGTCCAGTTGCGCAACGTCAAAGTGCCCGAGGCCACTCTCGACGCGGCCGAGGAAGAAGATCGGAGCGGAACGGAGGAAGCCAGCTATGCAGCGACGCGCGCGCAAGCCGCGCACACAGCCGCTCAGGGCGTGATCTTGGGTTCGTCGTCCGTAGCCGAGTCCGTGCTCGACGGTCAGCAATCGCCTCTCGAGTACCGTGAAGCTGTCAAACGCTACACGATGACTCGCCATCGTCGCGAGGCGGAGCAACGCGCAGTAACGGGTAGCGGGCAATAGGGGCCGGCCGGCGGTGATCTCCTTGCTGCAAGCATCGCCGACATTCGGGCTGCTGCTGGTCGGCCTGGTTGTCGCCGCCATCGTCGCAATCCATCTTTTGAAGCCGCGACGGGTCAGGCGTGTTGTTGCTTCGACCCTGATCTGGCAGAGGGCCACGCGCCGCATCGGCAAGCGCGCTGACAGATGGCGCTGGTGGCTCGCGTTGGCATTGTCGCTCGCCATCGGGATCGGGCTCACGCTGGCGCTGGTGCGTCCCGAGCTGCGCGGGTTCGGTGCAGGCGCAAGGCGAGTCGTTGTGGTGCTCGACAATGGACCGACCATGGCGGTGCGCACGCGCGATGGACAGACACGCTGGGCGCACGCGGTCGCAGAAGCGCGCAGCGTGATTGCGCGAGCGGCCGGCCCCGTGATGGTCATGGACAGCATGGGCTTGACCGGCTCGAGCGGCTTCCTCGGGCGCGATGAAGCCTTGGCTACGCTCGGCCGTATGACAGTGGTGCCGGTGGCGGAAGGAGTCCCGCCGATGCTCCCGCCGCCACCAGGAACCGAAGTGCATTTCAT
This sequence comes from Burkholderiales bacterium, assembly GCA_035622675.1. Classification (GTDB taxonomy): domain Bacteria; phylum Pseudomonadota; class Gammaproteobacteria; order Burkholderiales; family SHXO01; genus SHXO01. Next base: position 40,387 of record DASPUW010000333.1, read on the forward strand.
CGGCGACGGCGTCGCGCCTGTAGATCCACCGCCTGAGGCGATCGTGCATCCCGTGTTCGAGCCCGCCGACAACGTCGCGGTGCTCCGGCTGGTGACGCGCGCGCTGCCTGCGGATCCGCTCCGAGTGGACGCGCTGGTTCAGGTGTTCAACGCGTCGCCCGTCGAAAAGACCGTGCAGTTGACGCTGCGTGGGGGAGAACGATTCGCCGTATCGCAGACGCTGCGCATGACTGCCGGCGAGCGAATCGATGCGACGTTCGATGTGTCCGGCTTCGAGGGCGGCGTGCTGGCCGCCGCCGCTCACGCTCGGGGCGACGCCTTCGCCGCGGACGACATCGCCTACACCGTCGTGCAGCCGCACGGCCGCAGGCGCGTGCAGTTGGTCACGCGTGGCAATGCGCCGCTTGCGGATGCGCTCGCGGCGCTACCGGCCATCCGGCTCGAAGTCATAGCGCCGGAACGCTACCGACACGGTTCCCGCGCCGATGCATACGTGTTCGATGGGTTCGCGCCGGACCGGGCGCCGGATGCGGGCTCACTGTTGTTTCATCCCGCGCACGTCGACTGGCTGCCGCCGGGGCGGCCCGCCAACGGACCGGTGGTCGTGGATGATTGGGATCGCGCGAGCCCGATCGCGGGCGCCGTGCCATGGAATGCACTCAGCATTGGGCGTAGCGAGTTGTGGAACGTATCAGGTGCCGAAGCTGCCGTCCTTGTTCGCGCAAGCGCTGAAGGCTTAGTGGTATCGGGTCGCGCGAGTGCGCCGTGGATCGCGGTCGGGTTCCTCAGCGACCAAAGCGACCTGCCGTTGCAGCCCGGCTTCGCCGTGTTGCTCGGCAACGCGCTCGCGCAACTCACCGTAGCCACACCGGCGCGCACCGAGCCTCTGGGCGTCGTGCGCGTGGCACTGCCCAACGGTGAGGTGCGGGATGGCCGGGGGCATCTTGTCGAGAGCCGCACCGCTGGCGGCGTGACGATCTTCGACGCGCAACGACCCGACATCTACACCGTGCGGTCGGGTAACGCGCACGTCTTGATAGCCGCTGGCCTGATGGACTCACGCCTGGCTGACATCAACGCCAGCCGCTTCGCCCACACACCGGTACCGGCCACTGCACTGCCCGGCGTGCCGCTCGAACGCTGGGCCCTCGCTGTCCTGGCCTGCATGGCGCTGCTCGTGTTCGACTGGGCCGCCTACGTGCGCCGGGTCACGCGCTAGAGACGCAACATGGCAATGCTGTATCCACAGGCTCTTTGGCTGCTGCTCGCGTTGCCCTTGGTCTGGCTCCTTGGATTCGCGGCGCGGCGCGATCATGCGCCCCCGCGTCTGCTTGGCAGCGTGGTGTTGCGCAGCACTACGCTGACCTTGCTGATCCTGGCGATCGCTCAGCCGCGCCTCTTCGTGCGCGATGAGTCGGTGTCCGTGGTCTACGCGCTCGACATCTCGCGCAGCGTCGCGCCCGCCTCGGTAAGCGGTGCGCTGGAATGGATCCGAACAGCGAATGCGCGTTTCCAGCCGTCGGAAGCGCACTATCTCGTATTCGCGGACCGAGCGCGATATGTGGCATCGGTCGACGATGTGCCCGCGGTCGACGTATCGTTCACCGAGCGCTCCGATCGGACCCAGACTGTCGCGCAAGGTGCAACCGACATCGAGCAGGCCCTGCGCGCTGCGGTGCCCGCCTTCGGGCCAGGCGGTGAACGGCGGCTGGTGCTGTTCACCGACGGGGTGCAGACGCGCGGCGATTTCCTGCGTGAGCTGCCCAGGCTCGATGCCGCGAAGGTGCGCGTGTTCGCGGTGCCGATGCAAGTAGCCGCAGAGCACGACGCATGGGTGGATGCAATCAGGGTGCCCGAAGGTGTGCGCCGCGACGAACCCATCACCGTTCAAGTGACGGTGCAGGCGCAGGCCGCGATGCCGGCACGGGTGCAACTAGCGACCGGCGGACGGAGCCTCGGCGCGCGATCAGTGAATCTGCGGTTCGGGATCAACGATATTGGTTTCGATGTCGCGCTGCCGGAAGCGGGTGCAACGACGCTTGTCGCGACGGTCCGCGCCGAAGGTGACACCTACGCCGGGAACGACACGCTGGCAGAAACAGTTTGGGTGGGCCCTCATCCGCGCGTGCTATACGTCGATGGCGTTCCCGAAAGCGCGCGCTACCTCGCGGAGGCCTTGCGTGCGCACCATCTGGACGTGACGGTCGCAAGCACGGAAGCTCTGGCCACGGGTGAAGTGTCCGTGGACGCGTCCGACGTCGTTTTCCTCAGCGATGTGTTCGTGCAGGGCATCGATGCGCGAACAGTCGCGAAGCTCGAAGCCTTCGTACGCGATCGGGGTGGCGGATTGATCTTCGCGGCCGGTGAAAGCACGTATGGCGAGAAAGGTCTGGCTGGCAGCAGCGTGGAAAACATGTTGCCGGTGCGCTTCGAGGGTAAGCGCAAGCGGCGCGATCTCGACCTGGTCCTGCTGATCGACCGTTCGCACAGCATGCGTGGCGGCAAGCTGGAGCGGGCGAAAACCGCCTCGTTGTCCACGCTCGATATGCTGGAGCCGCGCCACCGCCTCGCCGTGGTGGCCTTCGATGCGCGGCCATACGAGGTGGTGCCGCTTGTACCCGTCGGCAACAAGCGCCGAGCCGAGGATCTGATCTCGAGCATGACGGCGCGTGGACAGACCAGCATCTACCCGGCTCTGGTGGAGGCGCAGCGGCTGCTTGCTGCCTCGTCTGCCACTACCAAGCATGTCATCCTGCTATCCGATGGTGTGACCGTGCAGCCGCCCGCATCGGGTGGGGCGCCCACGGCGGCGCAGATCCAGGCAGCGATCCGGAAAGGCCGAGAGGAGGAGATGCGCCAGCAAGGCATCCCGGTTCCGCCGCCCGAAGCGACGGAGGTGTTGCCCGAACCCGGGGCCATCGAGACAGTCGTCGAGGAGCTAGCCCAAGCGAAAGTGACGGTGTCTACGGTGGCCATCGGCGACAAGCCGAACGTCGGGCTGATGCGCGACATCGCCGCAATCGGCAAGGGACGCAGCTACGTGGCGCACGACGATGCGGAGATCCCGAGCCTGTTCGTCAGCGAAACGCGGAGGTTGCTCGGCGAGTCGCTCGTGGAGGAAGCCTTCCGCCCGGTCGTTGCGCATCGCACTGCAGTCCTAGCCGGAGTCGATTTCGACCGCGGGCCGCCACTGCAGGGGATGAGTGTTGCGCGCGCAAAGACGTTCGCCGACGTGCTGCTGCGCGGCCCCAAGGAGCAGCCACTGCTCGTCACCACGCACTACGGTCTGGGTAAGACCGTCGCTTTTCTTTCCGATGTGAAGAACCGTTGGTCGAGCGCATGGATCGGATGGGAAGGCTACGGGCGCTTCTGGGCACAAGTTGTACGCGATTGCGTGTCGCGCGCGGACGAGCGGAATGTAGTGCTGCGCGTGACGCGGTCAAAGGGGGAAGCGCTCATCGAGCTGCGCGCGCTGGCATCCGATCGCAGCTATCGGAGCGGATTGTCTCCGTCGGTGCACATCACGGCGCCTAGCGGTACTCAGTCGACGCTCGTCATGCAGCAGGTCGCGCCGGGCGTCTACTCGGCGCGAGCCCCAATCGAAGCCGGGCAGACGCAGCCCTATCGCTTCGAGCTCACCGAAGGCGGTGGTGTGACGCGGGCCGACCTCCGCGAAGCCGGCATCCGCTCCCTCTCCTACTCCTGGTCCGACGAGTTGCGCGGGTTACCGGTGGACGCGGCGGCGCTGCGCCTGCTGAGCGATCGAACTGGCGGCGCATATGCAGCCCGGGCCGAGGAGATCTTCGCGCTGAAGGGCGATGGTGGACGTGTTCCGCGCCCGTTGTGGCCGATTCTGCTGGCGATCGCCCTCGGCGCGTTCCTGCTGGACATCTTGTTGCGGCGTCTGCGCTGGGCTCAGCGAAGTCGGCGAACGTCTGCTTTCTCGCCGCTTGGGTGACGAGCCGACGGCGATGCGCATATCCGGCGATGGTGGTGCGCCTCGCCAGCACCGGCGAGCGTGGGGAAGTGCTGCGTCAGAAGCTGGAGGCGATCGGCTATGGCTTCCTCGTTCCGTTCTTCTTCGTCGTCAGCGGGATCAAGTTCGACCTCGGTTCGCTGCTCGAGAGTACGCGCTGGTGGGCGCAGGCATGGTGTCGGTGCTCCTGTTCCCGTTGTTCGCGCTGCGCGAGCGCACCGGCGCTGTTCGCCGGGGAGCGGGTCGCGGCGACGGCGAAGACTCTCTGTAGCCCGCTAGGTGGGCGCGGGTCCGCGCTGCGCGCGCTTCTTCAGGCGCAGCCCGAGCCAGATCAGTAGAGCGCCGAAGACGATGGCGTAAGCCGCGATCACCCAGATTACGGCGAGCGCCCCCGCGCCGGGGTGCACGAACATGACGACTCCGAACAGCACGGACAGAATGCCCGACAGCGCGAGCAGCCATTCGTTCTGGATCTCCTTGCGCAGGCGGATGGCGGCGACGATCTGAAAGACTCCCATCACGACCGCCCAGGCCGCGATGAACAGGAGCAGCACGAGTGCGGTGATTCCAGGCCAGATGAAGGCGACGATTCCGGCGGCAATACCGAGCAGCCCGACGATCAGCATCGCGCCGAAAGGTTTGCCCTGATCGCGCACGCGCCAGGCCGAGATCAGCGCCAGCACGCCGTCTGCGAGCGCGTACGCGCCCCACACGATCACCAGGGCGGCGAGCGTGAGCCCGGGCCAGACAAAAGCCAGCACGCCGAACAAGACGCCGGCGACGCCACGCAGCACGACCCAACCCCAGTTCCTGCTCAGGTGCTCCAGCATCGTAGCTTGCATGGGTCCTCCATTGATGTATCAAGAAAACAGAATAGACGTGAGGAGTGCTTCACACGTACCGGTGTCACTTAAGAATACTATTCGCGTGTGACTGCGGCAGCAAGGAGCCCCTCTATGCGCTGCGCATGCGCAGGTGCTCTTCCGGCACGGGATATCCGGCTGCGCCGAACGCGCTCGCGATCGCCCGGTTGGTGTCGAAGTAAACCTGCCAGTAGTAGTCCGTGTGCGTGTAGGGACGCACGGCCAGAACGGGACCGCGCGCATTGAAATCGACGATCTCGACGTCGGGCGCCGGCTCGGTCCGAACGTTCGGGATTTTCGCCAGCGCCTCCTTCAGCCGCTTGATCGCATCGCCGACGTCCACGGCATGGGCAAGCTGCGCGGTTCGCTCGACGCGCCGATAGGCGCCGGTCGAGTAGTTCTGGATGGTGTCGGAGAAGATCTTATTGTTTCCCACGAACGTACTCACGTTGTCGGGCGTCAGAATCGTTGTCGCGAACAGGCCGATTTCCTTTACCGTGCCTTCGGTGCCTCCCGCCTTCACGTAATCTCCCACCTTGAAGGGGCGCAGCACGACGAGGAATGCCCCGGCGGCGAAATTGGCGAGCAGGCCGGCCCAGGCTGCGCCGATTGCGACCCCCATGCCTGCGATCAACGCCGCGAACGACGTCGTCTCCACGCCGAAGTAGCCGAGGATGGCTACGACGAGAACGATATTGAGCGCGACGTTGACGATGTTGCCGATGTAGCGCTGCAAAGTCGGATCGATCTCCTGCCGCGTTAGCGTGATGCCGATCAAGCGCAGCGCTATGCCGATCAGGTAGCGGCCGACGAGCCACGCGACGATCGCACTGAGAACTTTCAGGCCAAAGGTGGTGAGCGCAGTGCTCGCGACTTCGCCCATGTGCTGCCAGTCCATGATTGCCTCCCTTTGCAACGTTGACTGAAGAAGAACCTGCGGCGGCCGGCCCGGCCGATCCGCCACTACTCGAGTCTGACCACGGGCGGCGGCGTCCACGCGCCGCCGAGGATCGGTGCCTGCGGCCAGTACGCGCGCAGGTACAGCGAGAAGTCGCTCTCCGGTGCCGGCAGCCAGTTGGACCGCTTGTCCTCTGCGGGCGCTTCGGCCTGCACGTAAAGCGTGAGCGAGCCGTCCTCGTTGTACTTGAGGTCCTTGTTCTTGGTGCCCAGCGAATAGCGCTTGAGCGCATTGGGCGAGAAGAAGTGATGCTCGTTGTACAGGGTGAGCGACCAGAAACCCTTCACCGGCGGAAGCTGGCCGCGCGCGAAAGTAACGGTGTAGCGCTCGTATCCGGTCAGGCGCTCTCCGCTCGAGTCGAGATCCTGGTAGAAGTACTTGGTCTCGGCGTTCTTGTTGACGAAGATATTGGATTTGGCCACCGCGGCGCGCGTGAAGTAGTCCACGCCAAACGCGGCACCGTTATTGATCGTGCTCCAGTTGTCGGGCAACGGCACACCGTAGTTGTTGAACTGAAAGAGCGGTGCAACGAGCTCCTCGTCGGCGTCGATCGCGACCTGCTTGAGGGCCTCCTTCAGCTTCGGATTCTTCGCGGCGGCGGCGAGCACGGTGCGCAGATTGGCGTACAGCGCTTCTTCGCCGGGCAGTGGCGGCACTTCGTCCAGCACCTGCGGCAGCACGTCGAAGAACTTCTCCGGCACTACCCATCTGGTTTCCTCTTCGCTCTGGCTAGCGGCCGGGAACTTGGGCAGCTGCGCCCAGTCCCGGGTCTGCATTCGGCCGGTTTGCTTGCTCAGCGGATAGATTGCGATCTGGTTGATCACGGCCTGCACTGCCTGTTTGTCTGTCGGGTCGTCGCTCACGAACACGCGCGGAATCATGTAGGCGAGATTGGTCGGTGAGCGGAACACTTTGACGATGCCTTTGGGCTTCGCACCCTTCCAGGCGGGGCCGACCACCAGATACAAACCGGGTTTGCTGCCGTACATCGCGCCGAGACCGGCGAAGCCGTCGGTGCGCTGATCGCCGAGCTGATAGACCCAGAAGCGGCCTTTGAAATCGGGCACCTGAATCACCATCGGTTCCCGGTCCAGCGCGAGCATGCCGAAGCCATACACGACATCCTGGTTGGGGCAGGCCACCAGGCGCTCCTGAGGCTCGATGTAGTCGCGCAGCATCGCGAGCTGGTTGAGCGGTGCGACCGGAACGATCCCGCCCATGAGGCCGGGCTCCGGCACGTCCTTGAAAGTCGCGCTGCGATTGTGCAGGTTCACCATCGGCCAGCCCCACAGATAGGCGATGCGGCCAATCGAGCGCACGTACTCCTCGGTTATCCGCCCGCTTGAGGGCACCGCGAGCGGAGCATTGGACGGTGCGCTGGGCGGCGCCGCGACACACACTGCGACAGCGCTCAACAGCGCAGCCGCAGCCGCGTATCGGATCCGGGTGACGGGTAGCATGAGACTCCTTTTGGGCTCTTCGCTAAGCCGCGGTCAGCCGCAGCAGCGCGATCTCGGAAGGGACTGCAAAGCGGTGCGCGGGACCCCAGTAACCCGTGCCCGAGCTGACGAAGATCCACATGCGCTCGTGCCGGTTCAAGCCGCGATAGTACTTGTAGGCGATCGGCATCAGCACGCTCCAGGGAAAGAATTGTCCTCCGTGCGTGTGGCCGGAGAGCTGGAGATGAAATCCAAGCTGCTCCGCTTCGAGCCAGCGATCTGGGCGATGCGCCAGCAGGACCTTGAGCTGGCAGTCCTCGGTCGACTGTGCGGCACGCCTCTGATCGGGCCGGTGGCTCGCGACGAAGTTCCCGCCCCCCGAGTCCGTGACGCCGGCCAGCAGGATCTTGGCGTCCTGCACGCCGATGACCCGGTTCTCGTTCAGCAGGGGAACGAGCCCCAGCGCTCGCGCCTTCTCGAGCCACCGCTCCACGCCCCAGTAATACTCGTGGTTGCCGGTGACATAGTAGCTTCCCAGACGCGCCTTCAAACCTGCCAGCGGCGCAAGATGCGGCTCGAGAATTGCCGGCGCACCGTCGGCCAAGTCGCCGGTGACGGCGATGAGGTCTGGGTGCAGCGCATTGGTCTGCCGCACGACTTCTTCCACGTAGCCGTGTTGTATGGTCGGGCCGACGTGCAGGTCGCTGATCTGCGCAATGGCAAACCCGTTCAGCGACTTTGGCAGACCGGGGATAGGAACCTCGAACTCGCTCACACGCGGTCCACGCATCGCCTGCACGAACCCCACACCGGCGATGCCGCCAGAAGCAGCGAGGACACCGGCCGGCATCCAGCGCGCAAGGAAGCTTCGCCGCTCGGGATCGAGCCGGGCGCGTCCACGTAGGCGCCGTGCGCCGGCAGCGGCGAGGCGCACCACATCGAGCGGCGCGGACAGGAGGATGAACGTGGCCCACAGCCCCAGGCAGATCGAGCCCACCCAGGACAGAGCCACGAACCAGACCGAGCCCAGCACGACCGGCTCCGAGCGGTAGAGGAACTGCCAGCCGATGACGAGCGCGAAGAACAGGATCGCCCGCGCCCACGCGACGACTTTGCTCGCAGGCCACATCTGGCCGGCCTTGTAGCCGGTGTAGACGAAGAGCAGGGCGATCACGCCCCAGAAGACGAGCGACTGCGACCGCATCAGGACTCGCCGGGGCCACGCGCCACGAGATAGGTGTCGCGCAGCGTGCGCTCGATGAAGGCGCGTGCCGCGGAACGGTCGAACGCCTCTCCGTCGGCGAGCTCCTGCGCGTAATCGAAGAACGCAGTGAACAGGTGTCCCTGATCCACGGGGGCGCGCAACGTGAATCGCGCCTGGCGCTGCGATAACTCGCGCCAGGCTGCACGCACTTCCGACCAGAACGGCTCGGTGCGCTCCAGGTAGGTGCTCCCGGGGCTGAAGTCGTAGTCTTTGACGCGCTCGTAGCGCGCAACGCCGTATTCGCGGCTGAGGTAAGGGAGGTTCGCGCGCGGTTTGCCGCTGTCGTCCAGCGCGAGCTTCAGGTTGTTTTCCTCCTGCACCCAGCCGGTGGGTGTGATGGTGTGGCGATTGGTCCCCACCAGCACCTGGTAATCCTTGCGCACGCTGAACTCGCGCCTCGGCAGCGGGCGCCAGGTTTCCTCGCTCAGCCAGGTCGATACGCCATCGTTATGCTGCCAGCGTCCACGCGCTGCGTAACGCGGGGAATCGTCCACCTGAAACACGCTCTGCACCCAGGCGCCTCGGCGCTGTTCATCGCTCAGCGCGCGCCTCTCCCAGGTGTCCACGCCCACGTAGGCAAGCAGGCTGTCGGGCTGGAAGCGCCACTCCTGCCGCCAATGGCGCATGACCATCGGCTCGCTGACCGTGCCATCCGGTTGCTGCATGCGCATCACCAGCACGTGCTGCAGGGCGATGAAGTCGCCGCGATCCTCGGTGACGAACACGTACTCCGTGCCCCAGCTCTGATAAGGCGCGTCCGGCTTTAGCGTCGGGTCGAAACGCACGACCTCCAGGAAGTCGAAGGTGACCCGGTACGGGCCAGCCATCGCGAGTATCGCGCGACGATCGCGCTCGAACGCGCTCAGCCCCGGCTGGCGCAGACTGCTCCAGGCTGCGCTGGGAGCGGTATCCAGCACCACGGGAGCGCCGCGCGTGCTGGCGCCGCGAGGCTTGAGGGCATGCTCGCCGAGCGGCCAGGCGAAGGTGAACTGGCTGGGCGACGCGGCCCCCGGTTGGGGCTCCGCCCCGAGTACGAAGAAGGGCACCAGCAGCGCGAGTGAGGTGAGCAAGACGCGCGACATGAACGTCATTCCGGTCCGGTGGGGGACCCGGATTGTAGCTCGATCGCGCGTCAGCGGAGGGTGTCGCCCGACAGCGCCTGTGCCAGGACTGGGCTGCCCCGCTTCGGGGCCACAGGCTCTAAAGACCGGGCCGGCCAGGCCGATCCTTGTGCAACCATCGGGCCGCACCCCCGGTCGGCCCTGACCGATATGGCCTTGCGCATCCACTTCCCCTGGCAATTACTGCTCGCCGTGCTCGGTTTTGCGGCACTGGGAGCCGGTGTCGGATACCTGCTTGCGCACGACTTTCACGGGCAGCTGTATCGCCAGCTCGCGCTCCACGCGGCCGGTGCCGGGTTCGTCGGGGCCTGCGCGTGGCTCTTGAGCGAGCGGGTATCGCACGCCGTCAATCTCAACACGTCGCCCTTCTTCAGGCTGGCGCTGTCTGCCGCTGCCGCGACCGGCGTCGCTGCCCTCATGGTTGGCCCGTACATCGAATTTGCAACCGCGTCGACGGCACCGTGGGCAGAGCCCGCGGCCGCGCTGTTCTATGTTGCCGCGGGAGTCATGCCGATGGTGGCAGTAGTTTCGCTGCTCGCCTTTGGCGAGGCGCTGCTGGCTGCGCGCCGCGGCGACGCCGATCTGAAAAGCGCCTTGCGCCCGATCCTGTCCGCTGCGGTGGTGGGAGCGCTCGTTGGCGGCGTGGCCGCCTACGGCGCGATCGAGCTGCGCGGCCAGATACGCGAGGGCATGCTCGCCCTCCTGCCGGAGCGGGCGCGTGACTCTGGCTGGCTCGAGCGCCAAGAGCTGCTGTTCACGCAAGTCTTGAGCGGCGGCCAGTGCGCCGTGCTCGTAGTCCCGTTCGAGACCGTCGAAGCGGCGGGTGCTCGCCCTCTCGCCTCTCTGGATCGTCCGGCGCGCTCGCTGATATCGCGCCAGGTGGCTGCGGGTATCGCTGCGCGGACTGGACAGTGCGTCGCGGATCCGACCCTCGTCTCGCGAGCGCTTGGACCGCGCCAGCGCAACTACGAGTGGAGCCGGATCCTGCGCCTGGCCAACGCCGCAGGCGCACGCTGGATCGTGCGCGGCATGGTCAAGCTCGACAGTGCACGGCAGGCATACGATCTGACAGTACAGATGTTTGGCCGCGAG
>DASPUW010000334.1:0-3489 GCA_035622675.1 Burkholderiales bacterium
AACCCGAAGGGATGGGACGAGTTTTCGCGCCCGGCGTTGTTGCTCGCTCCTCGTTTGGACCGGCCAAACGTCGTCACTCGCGCCTAGCCGGTCATCGAAAATCGTCTCCATCGCACACGTGAACGATGATGAGATAGGTTCATGTCTCGAAGCATTCCACGCGGCGCCGCGAGCCCTCCGCGAGCAGGTTGTCAAACTCGCCGTCGCTGAGCGCAAGTTCCAAAGCGCGCTCGAACTCGCCGGCGTCGTGCACCGCTTCGTATACCTCCATCCACAAATTCGGCTCGCCGCGTTTGGTCATGAGGCGGCCGCCCACGCCGGTAGATCGATACAGGCCCGCCTGCAGTCGCTGCACGCTCTCCCGCGCGGCGCTCTCTCGGCCGAGCGCGACGCGGTAGTAGATGAAGTAGCTAACCACCCTCCCGAGCATGGTGGAGCCGCGCGTCTGGCAGGTCATAGGGCAGGGGCAGGAGCATGAGCGGCGGACCTTGGGCGCCCAGCGTGAGTGCGCCATCGGCGTCCTGCGCTGTCTGCGTCTGGATCACCGCGAGCAGCTCCGATCCGCCGCTCGCCGACACAGCGGCGTTGACTACGGTTCCCACCGGTTGTTTTTCCGCACACACGCCCGCCCCGGGCTCCGCACGCCCCGTTGTAGCGAAGCGCAGCAGGCGGCGCTTCACCTGACCCAGGTACTGCGTGCGCGCGACGATCTCCTGGCCGGTGTAGCAGCCCTTGCTGAAACTCACGGCCCCGGTCAGATCCAGGTTCAGCATATGTGGGGTGAATTGGTCCTGAGTAGCCCCAGTAATGGTCGGCACGCCGGCCCCGATGGCGTGTGCAGCCCATATCGATTCGCCCGCGAGCCAGCAGTGGCAGGCCAGCTCGTCCCAGAGCTCGACAACGAGCGCAGCGTCCCCCGTGACTTGCACCCGGTCGCCAGGCAAAGCAATCGCGTTGAGACCGCCGCTCGAGCCGGCCTGATAGGGAGCAGATAGAGCAATGCCCAGCGCCTCGCGAGCGAGGTCTATCGCGCCGCGACCAGCGAGCCCGAGAACTGCCGTCCGTTCGGAGAGGTCGCTCAGCACGGCTTTCGAGCGCAGGACATACATCTGCAGGCGGCGGCGAATGGGTTCGCATAACTCGCGCGGCAGTCCCAGCGCATACCCGCCGTCGGTCCGCCACAGCAGCGGGGTCGCCAGCACTCTACCCTTGGGAGTACAGTACGCCGCCGGCTCGGCACGAGACTCCGAGATGAGCTCGATATCGTTCGACAGCTGTCCCTGCAGAAACGCTCCAGCGTCCTGGCCGGAAGCCTGGATTACTCCGTGCGACAGCAAGGCCGTGAGCGCGGTCTGGCTCGTGAGCGGCGGCCGCGCCGGATCGAGGCCGACCGCGTGGCCGTTCTCGACGCGTGCGCCGCGCTCGATCAGCGCTTGCCGCCAACCTTCATTCATACAGAACCAGCTCCCATCACGATGCCGATTATAGGTCGAGGGATGCTGGTGGCGCCTGGCCGGCTGCGCGTCGGCGCATGGCTGAGCTTCTTCGCGTCCGTATAGGTTCGTCCCGGACCTTGACCGGGCTGCTGAGTGGCGCGCACGCCGTGGCTGCCGGCGCGTTGTGGGCGGCCCCTCTGCCTACGGCCTGGGCCCTGGCGGGGAGCGCCATGCTTGCCCTGCATCTGGGTTGGGTGCTCAGGCGCCACGCCTGGCGCAGCGACCCGCGAGCGCTGGTCGACCTGGAGCTGCTCGGAGATTGCTCGGCCGCCGCCCGGTCGCGGGCGGGCGAATGGAAGACGTATCGCATCGCTGCCTCGAGCTTTGTGTCTGCGCGCCTGACGGTCCTCAATCTCCGCCCCCAGCGCGGGCTGGGGCGCGCCGTACTGATCACTACGGACAACGTCGATCCGGACGGGTTTCGTCAATTGCGGGTGTGGCTGCGCTGGCGCTGCGGAGGCGGCGGGCGGGGCTGACCTGCCGCAAGAGGGTACCGGGGGCACTGTTAAACCCGCACGCGTGAACTAACGCCAAGCGCCGATTGTCTCTCGCATGACGGTCGCCGGCCCGGTTCCTGAAAACGCTATACTGGTGCCCGTTGCGCGACGTGAGTTCGCGCCTTTTTTTGTTAGCGGTTCAGGCAACCGGGCGAGATGGGTGACCGTGAGATAGACCAGCAGCTGGTCGAACGGGCACAGCGGGGTGACAAGAAGGCATTCGAACTGCTCGTGGCCAAGTACCAGCGCAAGCTGGCTCGGCTGCTGTCCCGCTTTATCCGTGACCCGGCTGAGGTGGAGGACGTGGCGCAGGACGCATTCATCAAGGCGTACCGGGCGCTGCCGTCATTCCGCGGCGAGAGCGCGTTCTACACCTGGCTGTACAGGATCGGCATCAACACGGCCAAGAACTATCTCGTGGCGCTGGGGCGGCGCGCCCCGACGGCAACCGAGTTCGACAGCGAGGACGCTGAGAACTTCGAGAACGGAGACCAGCTCCGCGATGTCGATACGCCGGAGAACGAGTTGATGAGCAAGCAGATCGCGCAGACGGTCAACGATACGATGGAAGCGCTGCCCGAAGAGCTGCGAACCGCGATTGTCTTGCGCGAGATCGACGGATTGAGCTACGAGGAAATCGCAACGGTGATGAATTGCCCGATCGGCACCGTGCGCTCGCGCATCTTCCGCGCGCGCGAGACGATCGCCGAGCGGCTGCGCCCGCTGCTTCAGACCAGCAAAGACCGAAGGTGGTGATATGGAAAAGATCTCACAGCTGATGGACGGCGAGCTGGACGAGCGCGAGGCGCGTCTGGAGATTCGCCGCTTGGGATCGGACCAGAGCCTCGTGCAGGCATGGGGCACGTACCACTTGATTCGTGACGTTCTGCGCGACGATCTCCGCATCGGCTCCGATTTCGAGAGCCGTCTGCGGCAGCAGCTGGAGGCAGAGCCGACCGTGGTCGCACCGCACACCCGCTTCGCGTCCCGTGTCGTCCGCCATACGCTACCGCTCGCCGCGACGGTGGCAGCGGTGGCTGTGGTGGGCTGGCTCGCGCTCAGTTCTCCGCCGCGACCGGCGCCGTCACCTATAGCAGCCCACCCCGCTTCGGACCTAGGCGCCAAGGAGCCCGCGCGCCTGGCGTCCGGATCCGCGAGCGGTGAGATGGGCGACTATCTACTGGCGCACCGGGAGTTCTCCCCCACGACGGCCATACAGGGTGTCGCGTCGTACGTTCACACGGTATCGAACGAGGATCGGGACCCCGCACGATGAGCCTGCCGGTGCGGCTGCTGCCGAGCCTGGTGCTGCTGCAGTTCTGGGCTACCGCCGCGCTCGCCGAAACGCTGCAGGAAACCGAGGCGCTGGCGTGGCTGCAGAAGATCGCGGCGGCCGCGCGCCAGCTCAACTACAGCGGCACCTTCATCTATCAACACGGTGATCACGTCGAGAGCTCCCGCATCACACATTTTGTCGATCGCAGCGGAGAGTACGA
>DASPUW010000335.1:0-18370 GCA_035622675.1 Burkholderiales bacterium
GTGCAGGGCGTGGGCTTCCGTGAATATCTGCGCCGCGAGGCGGAGCGCCTGGGCGTGACCGGCTGGGTGCGCAACCGCCGCGACGGCACCGTCGAGGCCATGGTTCACGGTTCGCCGGACGACGTTGCGCAGGTGCTCGACTGGATGCGGCGCGGCCCACCCGGCGCGCGCGTCACGGACGTGCAGGTGAATGAAGCCGCGGGCGAGTTCGAAGCTTTCGAGCATCTCCCCACGACCTGAGGCACCCCCACCCCGACCCTCCCCCGCACGCAGGGGAGGGAGAGCCTGCCCGCTCTAGTACAGCACCTGGACGTTCTGCGGCTGCAGCCAGGCCGTGAGCGAACGGAGCAGCTCTTCGTCCAGCTTCACGCGCCACTCGTCGCCCAGATCGATGCGGCACTGCGCTCCGCCGTTGTTATAGACGATGGACACCGGGCACGTGCCCCGCTTATAGGGTGACAGCAGCTCGCGCAGCCGCGCTCCACTCGACTCGCCGTTGCACATGAGGCGTACGCCTCGAGCAAAGCGGCCGCGAGCGGCGGCCAGGTCGTACACCTTCTCGGCCGCGATTCGAACGCCACCGGTGAATTCGTCGCTTTGCGGCCGCCCTTCGACCAACAGCAGCTGATCTTCCTTGAGCAGGCTGCGGCTCGCCTCGAACAACTCGTTGTAGACGGTCACCTCGACGCGCGCTGTGCCGTCGTCGAGCTGCACGATCGCCATGCGGCCGCGGCGGCTCTGCTGCAAGCGCAGTGCGTTGACTACGCCAGCCACGATGACGCTCTGAGACTGCGGCATCACGCTCGCGAGCGATGTGCGCGCGAGCGGAGCGACTTCCGCGGCATGGCTGGAGAAAGGGTGCCCGCTCAGGTAGAAGCCAAGCGCCTGCTTTTCCTCTACCAGCCGCTCGCTCTCGCTCCAGCACGGCCTCTCCAGCAGCTCGAGGCGCGCCTCGGCCATGCCGAGGCCGGCCCCGAACAGGCTGGTCTGAGCTGCCGCGCGGTTGGCCTGCTCTGCGCTCTCCATGGCGATGCCGGCGGAAGCGAGCAGCCGGTGACGGTGCTGGTCGACGCTGTCGAAGGCGCCGGCACGGATCAGCGACTCGAGCACGCGCCGGTTGACGATGCGCTTGTCCACGCGGCGGCAGAACTCGAACAGATCGCGGTAGGCGCCGCTCTCCTGGCGCGCTCTGAGGATCGCGCTGATCGCCGATTCACCGGTGCCTTTTATCGCGCCCAATCCATAGCGGATCTCGGTCGCGCTGACCGGCGTGAAACGATAGTCGGACGCGTTGATGTCCGGAGGCAGAACCTGCAGCCCGCACGCGACCGCATCCTCGTACAGCTGATGCACCTTGTCGGTGTCGTCCATGACGGCGGACAGGTTGGCCGCCATGAACGCGGCCGGATGATGCGCCTTCATGTACGCCGTCTGGTAGGCCACCAGCGCATAGGCCGCGGCGTGCGACTTGTTGAAACCGTAGCCGGCGAACTTCTCCATCAGGTCGAACAGCTGCGTGGCCTTGTCGCGCGACAACCCCTGCTTCTCGGCACCGGCCACGAAAACATCCCGCTGCTGCGCCATCTCCTCCGGCTTCTTCTTGCCCATCGCGCGGCGCAGGAGGTCGGCAGCGCCCAGCGTGTAGCCGCCGATCACCTGGGCGATCTGCATGACCTGCTCCTGGTACACCATGATCCCGTAGGTGGGGCTCAGAATGGGCTCGAGGCGCGGATCGAGGAAGGACACGCGCTTGCCGTGCTTGCGCTCGATGAACTCGGGGATGAGCTCCATCGGGCCGGGGCGATACAGGGCGACCAGAGCAATGATGTCTTCGAAGCGATCGGGCTTCGCCTTCTTCACCAGGTCGCGCATGCCGCGCGACTCAAACTGGAACACCGCGGTGGTGTTGCCGGTGGAGAAGATCCGGTAGGCCTGCGCATCGTCGAGCGGAATCTGCTCCAGCGAGAGGCTGGCCGCCGCTTCGCCCCGCGCTTGGATGAAGCGCACCGTCCAGTCGAGAATGGTCAGCGTAGTGAGCCCCAGGAAGTCGAACTTGACCAGGCCCACCGCCTCCACATCGTCTTTGTCGAACTGGCTCACGACGTTGTCGGCGCCCTCTGCACTATAGAGCGGGCAGAAGTCGGTGAGCTTGCCCGGCGCGATCAGCACGCCACCCGCGTGCATGCCCACGTTGCGCGTGAGCCCTTCGAGACGCTCCGCCAGCTCCAGCAGCTGACGCACCTCTTCCTCCTTCGCCTCGCGCTCAGCGAGCAGCGGCTCCATCTCCCGCGCCATCTTGAGCGTGACGAGCTTGCCGGGCTGAAACGGAATGAGCTTGGCGAGCTGGTCGCAGAAGTTGTAAGGCATGTCCAGGACGCGCCCGACGTCGCGCACCACCGCCTTTGCGGCCATGGTTCCGAAGGTCGCAATCTGCGATACGTTCTGCTCGCCGTACTTGAGCCGCACGTATTCGATCACTCGGTCGCGCCCGTCCTGACAGAAGTCCACGTCGAAGTCAGGCATGGAGATGCGCTCGGGGTTGAGAAAGCGCTCGAACAGCAGGTCATAGCGCAGCGGGTCGAGATCGGTGATGCCTAGGCTATAGGCCACCAGCGAGCCGGCGCCCGAACCGCGCCCCGGCCCGACCGGGACGCCGTTGCGTTTGGCCCAGTTGATGAAATCCGCCACGATCAGGAAGTAGCCGGCAAATCCCATCTCGATGATGGTTTTGAGCTCCAGCTCCAGCCGTTCGCGGTAACGTCCCGCCTGCCGCTCTCGGTGCGCGGCGTCCGGATAGAGTGCGATCAGCCGCTGCTCGAGGCCGGCCATCGCGTCGCCGCGCAGGTACTGGTTGAGCCCGGTGCCGTCCGGAGTGGGGAACAGCGGCAGCTTGCTCTTGCCCAGCTCCAACTCGAAGCTGCAGCGCCGCGCGATCTCGACGCTGTTGGCGAGCGCGGCGGGAATGTCGCCGAACAACTGCGCCATCTCGTCCTGTGTCTTGAAGTACTGCTCGGGCGTGAACCGCCGTGGCCGACGCTGGTCAGCGAGGATGTAGCCCTGGCTGATGCACACACGCGCTTCGTGCGCCCGAAATTCCTCGGGCGTCAGGAACTGGACCGGATGCGTCGCCACCACGGGCAGGCGCAGCCGCCCCGCCAGGCGCAGCGCGCGCTGTACGTGGCCGTCGTCCTCGGCGTGACCGGCGCGTTGCAACTCGAGATAGTAGCGTCCCGGGAACAGTGCGGCCCACTCTTGAGCCAGCCGCCGCGCGAGCACCACGTTGTCGGCCGCCAACGCATGGCCCACGTCGCCCAGGGACGCGCCGGAAAGCGCGATCAGGCCTTCCGTCCCCAATTCTGCGAACCAACCGGCAGCGACCTCAGCCCGGCCGCGATGCTGATTGCTGCGATAGGCGCGGGAGATCAGCTCGCACAGGCGCAGATAGCCGGCGCGGTTCTGGCACAGCAAGAGCAACCGGTACGGCTTGTCGCGGTCCTGCTCGTTGGCAATCCAAAGGTCGCAGCCGACGATCGGTTTGATGCCCGACTCGCGCGCCGCCTGATAGAACTTGACCAGGCCGAAGACGTTGGCGAGGTCGGTGAGCGCAAGCGCAGGCATGTGGTCCGCCGCGGCACGCTCGACGGCCTGGTCCAGACGGACCAGGCCATCGGAGATCGAGTATTCGCTGTGTAGCCGGAGGTGGATGAATTGCGGAGCCACGTCCGAATTCTACGACGGCCTCGTCTCCGGTGCGGTCCTGCCCGCAATGCGCCGTCCCATCGGCCGTTGCCGGCGCCTGCGCTGGAGATGCCCGCGGGGCGCGGGTTTCCGGGCATGCCACTTCGGCAAGGCTATAATTCGGTCCCGCCTCATTCACCACGAAGGACACGAAGGATCACGAAGTTAAGTGAAATATGAATGTTGATGGCCGAGAATCGGGGTGCCGCTCAGACGACGAAGGCTGCGGCGCCTGGTTCCCGGCTATATGGCTTCCCTCGTGTTCCTTCGTGTCCTTCGTGGTTGATGCGGTTTGGTTATCCATGTCGTCATATGAAGCCGAGCCAGTCGCATATCTTGCAGATCCGGGGACTGCGCTATCACATGCGCACCTGGGGCGACCCGCGCGACCCGAAGCTCGTGCTGCTGCACGGCTGGATGGACGTCTCGGCCTCCTTCCAGTTTTTGGTCGACGCGCTGCGGCGCGACTGGTACGTCATCGCGCCGGATTGGCGTGGGTTCGGATTGTCGGAATGGGTCGCGGGCGGCTACTGGTTCCCCGACTACATCGGCGATCTCGAAGCGCTAGTGGCGCAGGTTTCCCCGGATGCACCGGTAAGCCTGGTCGGGCACAGCATGGGCGGCAACGTCGCGGGGCTTTACGCGGGCGTGCGTCCCGACCGCGTCGCGAAGCTTGCTTTGCTGGAGGGCTTTGGCCTCCCGGGCACCACCGCAAGCGGGGCCCCGAAGCGTTACGCCAAGTGGCTCGACGAGCTAGCCGAGCCGCGCTCGTTCAAACCCTATGCCTCGTTCGAGGAGGTCGAGGACCGCCTGATGCAAAACAACCGCAGACTGTCACGCGAAAGAGCGCACTTTCTGGCGCCGCACTGGGCCAAGCGGCTCGACTCCGGGGAAGTCGTCCTGAACAGCGACCCGGCGCACAAGATGGTGAACCCGGTGCTGTACCGCTTGGAGGAAGCGCTCGCGTGCTGGGAGCAGATCACGGCGCCGGTGCTGTGGGTGTGGGGTGACGGCCACTGGCTGCGGCAATGGCTCAAGGACAACCAAGCCGATCTCGAGCGGCGGCGCGCAGCTTTCCGCAACCTGACCGAGCACACGCTGCCCGATGCCGGACACATGATGCATCACGACCAGCCGGCAGCGCTCGCCGCAGTTCTGGAGGAGTTTCTGGCGGGTTAGACCGTCTGCCGCGTCAGCGCCGAACGAAGCCGTCGAGCACCCCGGCCACCAGCTGTTTCGCGAAGCGCGAATCCAGCTTGGCGTGCTGCGCCAGCAGGCGATACCAGAGCGCGCCGAAGAGCAGGTCGACCATCACATCCAGATCGGCGTCGGGCTTGAGCTCCCCGCGCGCGCGGCCGCGCTCGAGGACCTGCTCCAGAGCGGCGCGGCGCTTGGCGATGAGCACCTCGCGCAAGATCTCGAGGAATTCCGGATCGTAGACCGCGTCGGCCATCAGGCCGCGCATGGTCGGACCTGAAATGTCCGTAAGGCGTTTGAATGCTGCGCAGAAAAACCACTCGAGATCGGCGCGCAAAGCGCCCTTGTCGGGCATCGGCAGTTTGCTGGCCGCGTGGTTTGCGTAGGCTTCGAGCACCAGCTCCGCCTTGCATTTCCACCAGCGGTAGATCGTCTGCTTGCCCACGCCCGCGTGCCGCGCCACATTTTCGATGGTCAGGGCGCGGTATCCCTCGTGCTCGAGCATGGCGACGACGGCGTCGAGGATGGCTTCGTGCGAATCGGCGCTGCGCGGGCGCCCGCGCAGGGGGCGGCGGCTTTCCACCATCAGCTGCGCCTCGGAATTCGACTTGGGCATGTTCGGGACCAGTTGTCGTCGGGAGTCTCGGGCCCCAGAACGGGAGAACCGTATGTTACCGCCTGCAGGCTGCCCGCTCAACGTAAACCGCACGGCATTCACCGCGAAGGACACGAAGGAACGCGAAGAAAGACCAGAACCTTGAGAGAGCGTAACAAACGCTGATAATGCCTTTGGATACCAATGCATCCAATGAGGAGCCGCCTCGACTCAAATTTTTGTAGCTTACTTCGTGTTCCTTCGTGTCCTTCGTGGTAGATGAGTTTCCGTTTTGCTCACTTCGCCTTCGTCAGCGCCTGATCGATGTCCCACAGAATGTCGTCGAGATCCTCGATGCCGATCGACAGCCGGATCATGTCGGGCGTCACACCAGCTTTGATCTGCTCCTCTTCGGACAGCTGACGGTGCGTGGTCGACGCCGGGTGGATCACGAGCGTCTTGGCGTCTCCCACATTCGCGAGGTGGCTCAGGAACTGCACGCCCTCGATAAATCTCACGCCGGCCTGCTGGCCGCCTTTGATGCCGAAGGTCATGATGGCGCCTGCGCCCTTGGGCATGTACCTGCGGGCAAGCTCGTAGTATCTGCTCGATGGCAGGCTCGGGTAGTTGACCCAACTCACCTGCGGATGCCGCTCGAGAAACTGGGCCACGGCGAGCGCATTGGCGACGTGGCGGTCCATTCGCACGTGCAGTGTCTCGAGGCCTTGGAGCAGCAGCCACGCGTTCATCGGCGCCATGGCCGGCCCGAGCGTGCGCATCGTTTCCATGCGCGCTTTCATCACGTACCCGAAGTCGCCGAAAGTTTCGTGGAAGATGACGCCGTGGTAGCCGCGCGAGGGCGTCGTCATCCCCGGAAACTTGCCGTTGCCCCAGGGGAACTTGCCCGATTCCACCAGCACGCCGCCCATGGTCGTGCCGTGGCCGCCGATGTACTTCGTGGCCGAGTGCACGACGATGTCGGCTCCGAATTCGATCGGACGGCACAGGTACGGCGTCGCGAACGTATTGTCGATCACCAGCGGGATCCCGGCGTCTTTGGCAATAGCAGCCACCGCTTCGATGTCGAGCACGTTGATACGCGGATTTCCTGCGGTTTCCGCGTAGAGGACTTTGGTCTTCGGCGTGATCGCGCGCTGGAAGTTGAGCGGGTCGTCCGGATCGACGAATTTGGTCTCGATGCCGAACTGCCGGAACATGACGTCGAACTGAGAATAAGTCCCACCGTACAGCGTGCTGGCAGACACGATCTCATCGCCGTTCTGCACAAGGGTGAGCAAAGCGCACATCTGCGCCGCCTGACCCGAGGCTGCCGCGAGCGCCGCGCGGCCGCCCTCGAGCGCCGCCACCCGCTCCTCGAAGACGGACACCGTCGGGTTCGAGATGCGCGAGTAGACGTTGCCGAACGTCTGAAGGTTGAACAGGCTCGCGGCGTGATCGGCCGAGTCGAACACGTAGGAGGTGGTCTGGTAGATGGGTACCGCCCGCGCACCGGTAGCCGGGTCGGGGATGGCGCCGGCATGCAGGCACAAGGTGCCGAATCCGAATTTGCGATCAGCCATGTTGCAAGTGAAGGGTGAAGGAGGTGAAGGGTGAAGGGTGGGCGAACGGGTAAAGGCAGGACCCTTCACTCATTCACGCGTTCACCCTTCACTAATAGGGCAGATAGTTCGGCCGCTTGGCGGAGATCACGCGCGTGTTGACGCCGCACCAGTTGAGGCCGCCGAACAGCCGGCCATGCTCGATCTTCATGCAGCGATCCATCACGACTTCGAGGCCGGCGGCTCTCGCTTTCTCCGCCGCGGCGTGGTTGATCACGCCGAGCTGCATCCATAGCACCTTGGCGCGGATGGCGATCGCGTCGTCCGCGAGCGCAGGAATCTCCTCGCTGCGGCGGAAGCAATCGACTACGTCGACCTTGAACGGAATGGCGCGCAGGTTGGGATAGCACTTCTCGTTCAAAACCTCGGCGTACTGAGGATTCACCGGAACGATGCGGTAGCCATGCTCCTGCAAATATTTAGCGGCGAAGTAGCTGGGCCGCCACCAGTTGGCGGAAAGCCCCACCACCGCGATGGTCTTAGTCTGCTTGAGAATGCGGCGCAGTGTGTTGATGTCTTCTTCCATTTGACTGCCACTCTTGCCAGAGGCGCCGAAGTTTAGCATCAAACACGGGGCGCTCCGCCGCGCGCCGAGCAGGCCTGCTGCCCCTAACCAAAGTCATATGCCGGACGGGCAATGTCCGCCGGCCAGGCCTCGGACTACCGTGCGCTCAGGCAGGCGCGCGGTTTGCCCTGCCGGGGAGTAGAAGATGGAAAGCAGGCGAACAGTGTGGAAGATCACGGGTGTCCTGGCGGCCGCTGGGCTGCTGAGCCTCCTGGCCCGGCCGGTCGCAGCCGAGGGATTGAGCTCGAGAAGCGAAGACTCGTTCGCCGCAGCCGCCGTCAGCGCGTCCCGATCGGATCGCGAAACGGCTCAGACCTCGGACGATACGGGACCGAGCGGTGCAGATGCGCCTCTCGACGGCAGCGCCGGCAGCCTCCCGCCGTTCGCAGATATCCCGCTGGCGGCCTTGTTCCTGGTCGGGATCTGCGTTCTCGGCGCGGGTCTGGGACCGCACGCGAAGCGCAGCCGCCGCGGTACTGAGCAGGACACCGCGCTACCCGAGTCTCACGTCGGGCGCGAAGGCCGCGCTCCGAATTGAGCCCGCGGCGAAGTCCTATTGAAGCAGTTAGATTTTCCTGGACCCCGGCTTGCGCCGGGGTGACGCCTGCGGCGTCACTTTAACAACGGGTCGATGACCTCCTGCAGCTGCGCGTAGCTCACGCGCCCGCGCTTCATCCACGCCACCTTGCCGCTCTTGTCAACGATGTAGAGCGTGGGTGTGCCGATGATGTCTCCGAAGTTGTCGTCGGTATGATCATCCCAGCGCCAGGCGATCGGGAAGGTGAAGCCGCGCTCCTTGGAAACCTGCCTGAGCAGCTTCTCGTCATCGTCGATGCTGACGGCGATCAGCTCGAAGCCCTTGTCCTTGTAGGCATCATAGAGTTTCTGCCACTGCGGCATCTCCGCCTTGCAGGTCGGGCACCAGGTGGCCCAGAAGTTGACCATCACCACCTTGCCCTTGAGTTGATCCATCGAAACCGGCTTGCCGGTCAGCAGCACGGTCTTGAGTTTGGCCGCGTCGCCCACGTCTGCTCGCGCCGTGGACACGAAAACCACCAGGAGCGCGAAAAAGGTGGCTCGCGCCGATTGCCACAGAACTGCTCGTTGACTCACGATTGCCTCTCGACAGGTTCAGTTCAACATAGTCTTTAGTGTACCCGCAAGCGCCAAGGGTTCACATCGGCCGCAGTTCCCGCTCTCGGTAAAGGGCCACTGCGTCGGTCTCGGTCCACCCAGGCGGCGTTTTATCCGCTGGAGCGATCGAGCAGGCTCGCAAGCTCGGCGTCGCGTTGTGCTTTGGGCAAGGCAGCGAGCCGCTTCGCTTCGGCATAGAAGCGCTGCAGATCACCGCCGCTTTCGTGCAGAATGCGCTGGAAAGCGGGGACGAGCTGTGTGTAGATGGTGACCGAGGCAAGCTGCGCGTTGTTGAGCGGCTGCTCGAACCAGTGATCGTAGCCGACGAACCCATCCCAGCTCTGCTTCAAGCGGCCGTACTCCTCGCGCATCTGTGCGAGGAGCTCCTCCTTCCGCGCGCGCATCCGCTGCGCGTCGCGCGGCTCGGCGTACAGCTGGGCGAGCCGATCGCGGTAGCTCGCCACGAGCTCGGCGAACGCCTGGCGGCGCACCTGCTCCTGCTCGAACGCGCGGCGCTGTGCGTCGCTGCCGTGCGCCGCGAGCCAGCGATCCACACCCTCCCGCTCGACCGTGACCGCGAAGGACTCGTTGAAGGTGCTGTCTCCCTGGACGTATACGAGCTGGTGCGCGAGCTCGTGGAAAATGAGCTCGGCGATGTCGGCGTCCGGATACTGAACGAAGGTGTTCAATACCGGATCGTCCAGCCACCCGAGGGTTGAATAGGCCGGCACGCCGCCGACGAACACGTCGTACCGCTGCGCGCGCAACTCCGAGGCAAACTGCTCTGCGCCGGCCTTGCTGAAGTAGCCCCGGTACCCGACGCACCCCGCGAAGAGGAAGCACCACTCCTTGGGCTTCACGGAAAATTCGGGAGCGGCAAAAACGTTCCAGACCACGTAGGGTCGGCCGATGTCGGCATAGCTGCGGTAGCTCCCGTTATCCGGCAGGTGCAGCTCGCGGCTCGCGAAATCGCGCATCTCGACGACGCTCTCGAGCTTGGCTTTGAGCTCGGCGCCCGTGCCTGGATCAGCCACGACCTTCGAGATCGGCTGCGCCTTGCGCGTCAGCTCCATTTGGCCGCTGACGGCCTGAAAGTAGTAACCGATGCTGGAACAGCCGGCAGCAGGCACCAAGGCCAGCACCAGCGCGCAAGCGAGCAACCCGTTAGCCGCGCGTGAAATGACCGAGCTCCAGGAAGCTTCGGATCTCGTGCGCGACTCGCGCGGACAGCATCATGCCCGAGTGGCTGAGCGGCAGGCACAGGTGATCCCGGAGGCCCGGCATGCGCGTTTCGTCTACGCAGACCGCGCCGTCGTTAGGCGCAGGCAGCTCGATGAACAGGCTGCCGAGGCCAAAGCGCACGGTGCCCGCGATCATGCCCACCTCTGATCGGGCCGCGACGGCGGCGCCGCGGTCTGCACTCCAATCGAGCAGCGCGGTCCCGATCAAGGTTCGCGCACGCCCGTGCTTCGCAATGCGCTGAACGGCGCGCGAGCCCGTCACCGGCGTGCCGAGCAACACCACACGCCCGGCGGGCGCTCGAGGATGCGCTGCGAGCATGTTCAGTACCGCGAGGCCGCCCAGGCTATGACCGACGAAGTCCACCCGCGCCGCGCCCAGCAATGAGACGAAACGGGCCAGGCGCGATGCGATCTCGTCCAGCGTGAGGCGCGTCGATGGATAGGAGAAGGCCGCCACCCGGTAGCCGAATCGCGCCAGCCGCAACCGCAGCAGCGCGAAGACTGCGCCCGTCATCCACAGTCCGTGCACGACGACTACCGTTCGGCACGCCGAGCGCTCCGCATCACTGATGTTCTTCTGCATTCCCTCGCTGATTATAGACTGCGCGTGCGAGAGCGCCCGCGCGCAGGCAGCACATCGACTCGGGGCGACTTGGCTTGCCCGTGGGTGAAGCCGGAGATACCATGAGCCCACAAGGCAGCAAGCGGCGAGCGGTGTCACGCCGCCGCAACGACGGTAGCTGACCGACCATCGGCGCCCGGTCGCCGCGAACGGAGGATCAATTGGACGCAGTAACCAAAGAAAAGCTGATCGAGGATCTGAAAGTTGTCGCGCAGGACGTCGAGGAGCTGCTCAAGGCGACTGCCAGCCAGACCAGCGAGAGGATCGCGGCAGCACGCGAGCGCGCCGAGGAGTCGTTGCGCAGCGCGCGCATGCGCTGGGCGGACGCGAGTGATGAGGCTGCGGCCAAGGCGCGTGCCGCAGCCGGCGCGGCGGAGGACTATGTCCGCGACAATCCGTGGCAGGCCATCGGCATCGCGGCCGGTGTTGGACTGCTGATCGGGCTTCTCATCGGCCGGCGCTGATGGCTGAGTCAAAGGCGCCCGGCGACGCTGGTCTCGGGCTGGTCGATTCCGTGAAGGCGCTGCTGTCGACCCTGGTTGCGATCGCGCATAACCGGCTGGAGCTGCTGTCTACCGAGCTGCACGAGGAGGTCGAACGTGTGGCGCTGCTGGTCCTATGGGGTGCAGTCGCCCTGTTTTTTGCGTTTCTCGCGGTGGTCTTCATCGCGGTGCTGATCCTGGTCGCGTTCTGGGAGAGCCGCGTGCTGACTGCATCGCTGCTGGCCGTTGCCTTCTTCGCGCTTGCGCTCGTTGCAGGTCTCGTCGCGCGGCATCAGATTGCGGCCAAGCCGCGTCCGTTCGACGCCAGTCTGAGCGAGCTCGCAAAGGATCGCGAGCAGCTCACCCCGCGGCCGTGATCACGCGCCCTAGACAACTCGCTGCCCGACGCGCTGCGCTGGTCGCACAAGCCGCATCGCTGCGCGCCCGCGCGGGCGACGCGAGCACCGAGATCCAGCGCACCCTGGGCTGGGCCGAACGCGGCCTGGCGCTGGTTCGAGGCGCAACGCGCAGACCCGTTGTGGTCGGCCTGGCGGCGGCCGCGCTTGCAGTGCTGATTGCAAAGCCCCGGCAGGCCGCCACCTGGTTGAGCTATGGCCTGACGGCCTACACCGTGCTGCGCCGGATTCGGCGCGCGCTCGCCACGTCCGCAGAGCACTGACCAGCGGCAGCAGAACGCATAGCCTGCCGACCGTGCCAAAAAAAGAGGCGGCCGCTTCGCGGCCGCCTCTAGGTCCGAACGGAACGGATCCGAGTTAGTTGCTCTTGCTGCCTTCGATGCCAGCCGTCGCCTTGTCCGCAGGCGTAGTGGCGCGCTGCATGTTGGTACGAGCGGCAACGTCCGCGTCGTAAGTGACCCCGACCTCGTTGTGGGTCGCTTCACCGCGCTGCATGTTGGTGCGCTCCGCGACGTCCTTGTCGTAGGCAATGCCGACCTTGGTACGCGACGAACTCAGATACATCACGCGGTCCGTGCCCTGCAGGCCGCCAGCGTTGCCATACCACTTGTCTACCGTGCTCAGATCACCCGAAGTGACCACGTCCGCCGCGTAGGCGTTCGCCGCGATCGCGGTGACGGCGGCGATGGCGGAAAGAAGAAGCTTTGTCCTCATGTTCGTCTCCATGACAGTTTGCCGTTGCGTTGATCCTCGTGCCCGCAGGCCAGGGACCCCCATTACTCGATCGGCTGGTAGCCTGCCAGGGCCGACGCACCGATGCGATTGGCGCAGTGTAGGCGCGCAACGCTGCGCGCTCTTGAACGCGATTGCCGTGCTTTTGTACGTTCTTGTTATGGAGTGGTTCCTACATAGAAAATTCATGCGGATTTCGCATGACAGAAATGCCGAATCCGGCAGCATAGCAATGTGTCGCCGTCGAGAAACAGGGCAGCAGTGAACTGGATCACACCGACAAAAAAATGCCCCGCGTCAGCGGGGCGAAACCTCACTCAGGGAGGAGACCCTGTAAGGGGAGATCTACTTGTTGGTCACCCCGGCTTCCTGGATCGGCGTCGATTTCTGGCTGCGCGGCAGGTTGGTGCGCTCAGCCACGTCCTTGTCGTAAGCGATCCCGGCGGTCGTGCTGGGTACCTCGTGACGCTGCATGTTGGTGCGCTCCGCGACGTCCTTGTCATACGCGATGCCGACCTCCTTGCCTTCCGAAGTGGCTTTGCCGAGCACCATCACGCGGTCGGTGCCCTGCAGCCCCCCCGCGTTGCCATACCACTGGCTCATCTGTTCGACGTTGCCACTCTTGAGGATATCGCTGCCGGCAACGGCTGAACCGACCGAGAGCGCGCCGAGCACGGCGGCCACAGCTACCTGAACCTTCAAATTCGACTTCATCGTCATGACGATCTCCTGCTGACTGATTTTGGGCGACTTCACCCTACCCGCGGACCTCCTTTCAGAGGGTCCGCCCTCGCACCGTTTCGGCTGGCTCCCCCCGTCGCTTCGCGAGTCCCGCTGCGGAAATTTCGCTGCCGGCGAAACTCCATCCGCGGAGCCGGTTGAGAGGCCGCAACATTTAAAGGCGGTGCTGCGGTGCGTGCCGCCATTCTGCGCGCGGCGCATGGTGTGTTCCATTGCACTTTCGGCATAGTCCACGGGTAATAGGCTTGCTCGCCGAGTGGCGCGGCAGCACAGGCATGAAACCTGCACGCGGCTCACTTCAACCCATGCGTAGTCTCGAGCAATACCGCGATCTGGTTGCCCAGGCTGAGTTGACCGCTGCCGCCCATCCGCTCCGGTACCGACTGCAGCTCGGCCTGTTTGCCGCGCTGGGCATCGGCTACGTCGGACTGCTGGCGTCCCTCGCCGCGGCGTCCGCGCTGTTCGTGATCGGCCTGATCGTGGTGTCCAAGAGCATCCTGCTGGTCAAGGTCGCGCTGCTGCCGCTCGGGCTCGCTTACGTCGTGGGTCGCACGCTTTGGTTTCGGCTGCCCGCGCCACAAGGTCGGCGAATGAGCCCGGACGAGGTCCCCGCCCTGTTCCGCGAAATCGAGCATGTGCGCCGTAGCGTACGTGCCAAGCCCGTACAAGAGGTGCTGCTCACGCCCAGCTTCAACGCCGCGGTCGTGCAAACTCCGCGCCTCGGCATGCTGGGCTGGCCCAAGCGCTATCTGGTGATCGGGCTGCCGCTGCTCGCCAGTCTGCCGCCGTATCAGTTCCGCGCCGTGCTGGCGCACGAGTTTGCGCATCTGGCCCGCAACCACGCCAGCTTCGGCAACTGGATCTATCGCATCCGGGAAACCTGGTACCGGATTTTGGATGCGCTCGAGCCGCGCCACGGTACGCTATGCGCCTGGCTGGCGGGCTTCTTCCGCTGGTACGCGCCGTACTTCAACGCTTACAGCTTCGCCTTGGCCCGGGCCAACGAGTACGAGGCCGACCGGGAAAGCGCAAGAGTAACCAGCCGGGAAGATGCCGTCGATGCGCTCGTCGCCGTCTATGCCAAGAGCGAGTACATCGAGTCGCGCTTTTGGAGCGACTTCTACGGCCGTGCCGAAGGTCGGCCAGAGCCTCCGCCCGAGGCGTTCTCGGAATATGTCACCGCGCTGCGCAACGTGCCGATGGATCAGGCGCACGCAGCGCTCGCCGGCGCGCTGACGCGCGAAACCGGTCTGAGCGACACCCATCCCTCGCTGAAGGACAGGCTCGCGGCGTTGCGCTCGAAACCGAGCGTCCCGCCGAGCTTTCAGTTATCGGCCGCACATACCCTCCTGCGCGACAAGCGCCAGCCCTTGATGCGGGAATTCGATCAGCTCTGGCGCGAGTCCCTCGCTGGACCCTGGCATGAACGGCACCAGTATCTCGTGGAAGCGCGCTCTAAGCTCGGGCGTTACGAGTCCGCGCAGGCAGAGCGGGAGCTCAGTGAAGAGGAGCACTGGGACTACGCCTGCTCGGTCGAGGTGTTGCGGGGCGGCCGAGCGGCCCTGCCACTGCTCGACGCGCTGCTCGCACGCGCGCCGGCGCACGCCCCCGCCTACTATGCACGCGGGCGCATCCTGCTCGACGAAGATGAAGAGCGCGGCGTCGCCGATCTCGAGACTGCGATGCAGCTCGACGAGTCGGTGCGCGAGCCCGGTTCCAAGCTGCTGTACACCTACTTCTACTCGCGCAATCAGCTTTCACGCTGCGACAGATACCGCAGCATGCTGTCTCAGGCGGCGCACGAGCGCCGCGTGGCGTCTGCCGAACGCAGCATGCTCAGGCGTGGCGACCTGCTGCTCCCGCATGGACTGCCGCCCACGGAGCTGTTGGCCTGGCGGGCCGTTCTCTCGAGCGAAAACGGGCTGAAGCGCGCCTGGCTGGCGCGTAAACAGGTGCGTCACCTGCAGGCCTTGCCTGCCTATGTCCTGGTGATCGAATTCCGCGCCCTGAGGTGGGTGGGCGCAACCACTCTGCAGCGCATGGCGCAGTCGCTGCCGGATAGCGTGAGTTGTCTCGTGCTCAACAAAGCCGCCAGGCGGCGCGCCTGGCGCCAGGTCGCGAAGGTCGAAGGCTCGCTGATTTTCGCGTCCGGCGCAGGGCGCTGACGTCGCCCCTCGCGCCTTGCGTCACCGACGCAGCGGCCGGAAAAACTCCCTCACCTCGCGCGCCAGCGCCTCCGGCTGCTCGAGCGCGGCGAAGTGCCCACCTCTGTCCATCTTGGTCCAGCGCTGGATGTTGTAGACCTTCTCCGCAACCGACCGCGGCGGGTGGAGCATCTCGTGCGGGAACTCGGCATAGCCGGTGGGAGCGCGGATGTACGCGCCTTCGGGGATCGGCCACGGGTTGCGCAGGCGCGCGTAGTAGGGCCAGAACGATGAGCCGATCGCCCCGGTGAGCCAGTACAGCATGATGTTGGTGAGCAGCTCGTCCTTGCTGAAGATGCTCTCCGGGTCGCCGCCGCAGTCGCTCCAGGAGCGAAACTTCTCCATGATCCAGGCGGCCAGCCCAACGGGAGAATCGCTCAACCCGAATGCCAGGGTCTGTGGCTTGGTCCCCTGTATCCACTGATAGCCGGTCTCCTCCTTGAGCCAGTGCTGGAGGTGCTCGAGGAATGCTTTTTCCTCCGCCGTCGGGTTCGCCAGCATGGCGGGATCGCGCCGCACCGCGAGCATATTGAGATGAATCCCGTACAGGCGCTCGGCGTACATCAATCCCAGGCGCGAGGTCACGAAGGCTCCCCAATCGCCGCCCTGAGCGGCGAAGCGTGGATAGCCGAGCACGCCGGTCATCAGCTCCGCAAACGCGTCGGCGATCTGCTCTACGCTGAAGCGCGGCTGGCCGGGTCGGAACGAGAAGCCGTACCCGGGCAGCGACGGCGCCACCACGGTGAAGGCATCAGCTGCGTCTGCGCCGAAGCGTGCGGGGTCCGTGAGCATCGGAATAATCTTGTGGAACTCGAACACCGATCCGGGCCAGCCGTGCGAGAGCAGAAGGGGAATGGGCCTGGGGCCCTTGCCGGGCTGGTGGATGAAGTGGAGGTCGATGCCGGCGAGCGGCACGGTGAACTGAGTAAAGGCGTTGAGCTTGGCCTCCTGCGCGCGCCAATCGAAACGCTCGCGCCAGTAGTCCACCAGCTGCTTCATGTAGGCGACGCTTGTCCCCGTACTCCAAGAACCCAATGGCGGTTCGTCCGGCCAGCGCACGCGGGCGAGGCGTGCGCGCAGATCGGCGAGCGCGTCGTCGGGGATGCGGACCTCAAAAGGCTTGGGGGTGATCGCTGCGTTCGTCATTGCTTGTCCCTCGCTGTGGCGTCTCATTCTTCCAGCTGGACGATGTTGGCGCAATCAGACAAGCGATTGGCGTAGAGCGTCCTTCGCCCGCCGCATGCTCCTCGGTATGGTTCAGCCTCGGACAACCGAGGAGAACAAGGATGTTTTGGCTCACCTTGCTGCTGCTGTGGGCCGTTGCGTCGATCCTGGTGGCCGTCGTCTGGGGAGGGGTTGCGCATCTGAGCGAAGATTGCGGCGACGAGCGCCCCGAGGCGGCTTCCACGTCCACGTCGGATTCGAGGACAAAAATTCCCGCCCCGGATGATCCGAGGCGCAGCTCGCAACGCTAGAACCCAGTCATACGCAAGCCGCTGACCGCGTCAGGCCGGTCGCAGCTTTCCCGCCGCGCGGTCCCAACGCCAGAGCTTCGCCCCGTTCTGCAGGTGCGTGCCTCCCACCCAGCGATCGATGCCGTTGGCATCGACTGCGTCCAGCTTGCCGGCGAGCACTTCCCGGCCAGCAGGTGTAAGGCGAAAGCGCTGAGCTCCGAAAGACGCAGCCGCCGGGACCTCGGGCGGGAACCGCGGGCGGGCACCGCTCGCCAGCTCGAGCAAAGGCTTCGGGCCGCTGGCGAGCCGCGCGAGCACGCGCCAGAAGGCCCAGTCACCCATGAACGGCCGCTCCTCGCGCGTGTGCACAGCGACGAAGATCTCGGCTGGCGCGCGGGCGCCTTCCGCGACTGCTTCCAGCGCCGCGTGCTCGGTGCGGGACAAGCCGTCAATGGTCGACGGCAACTCCTCCAGCAAACGCCGGAGCGCCAACGCGAGGACCGGCAGAGCAGGCATGCGTTGCTGCCGCAGCGCATCCAACGCAAGCGGATCTGCAGCGCAGAACGCGTCCCACGCGCGGGCCGCGAGCGTCAATAGAGCGTCCGCCACCGGCGCTCTCCCTTCGAACAGCGCCTTGATCGCTTCGGGCTTCAGTTGTGCCACGCCGCGGAAGTTGCCTTCGGCATCCTTGTCCACGCAGATCAGAGACAGGCGCACCGGTTTCCCTTTCTGCTTTTTGTACCAGGCCAGCACCTGACACAACTGGAGCTGGTCATACAGGTCGGACTCGAACCACAGGACGACCTCATCCTCGTTGATCGAAGCCTCGAGCGCGGCGTCGCGTGCGAGAAACTGCCGGCTCAAGTCGGCCGGCTTGCCCCACCCGCACGAAGCGATGAACTCCGAGCGCAGACGCGAGAGGTTCGGCAGATTCATGCCCGCCGGCACGGGTCCCTCGTGCAGCACGTCGCGCCACGGCAGATACGAGCCTGGCAGCTCGGCTGCGCGCAGCACGCCGACCGCGTGGTCCCCATTGGTAAGGTGGAGCATCGACGCAGACCCTATCGCAATCCAGGCTGGGGATGCTCGCGTGGGCAGCTCATGTTTCGCTGTCTTGCGGATCTGTCTTGATCGGTTTGATCTTGCGGCGCTCCTCGATGCGCGCGCCCAGGTTCTTGGCGATCTCCCTGGATCTCTCCAGCTCGCTCGGCGTCAGCACCGAAGCAAGCGCTCGCAACTCCGCGGCGTTGGCCGCTGCTTCGTCCTTGTCCTCTGCCGTGAAGTAGCCATCGGCCACGGCCAGCCACGCATGCGCTTCCGCCTGGTCGGCCGGGAAGCGTCTTCCCTCCGCCAGCATTCTGCCCAGATTATGCATCGCGCTGGCGATGCCCTTGTCGGCCGCCCGCGTGTACCAGTCATAGGCAGCCTTGTAGCTGCGCTCGACCCCACGGCCATTTTCGTAGAGAGCGGCCAGGTTGAACATCCCGAGGCCGTCGCCCGCATCGGCCGCCCGCTTGTACCAGGTCAGCGCGTCCGCGTAGCTCCGCTCGACGCCCAGCCCGTTTTCGTACAGGTCGCCCACGCTGTTCATGGCCCAGCCGCTGCCCTGCTCCGCCGCCATCTGCCACCA
>DASPUW010000336.1:0-15019 GCA_035622675.1 Burkholderiales bacterium
GACTTGCCATAGCGCTGGCGAAACTTCTCGACGCGGCCGGCCGTATCCATGACCTTCTGCTTACCGGTGTAGAACGGATGGCAGTTCGAGCAGACTTCCACGTGCAGCTCCCGGCCCAGGACGGATTTCGTCTTGAACTTGTTGCCGCAGCTGCAGATGACCGTGATTTCCTTGTACTCCGGGTGGATCTTGGGTTTCATGGCCGTTCCTTTCACTTTACTCGCGGGCGCCGATGCGTGCGCCGGAAAGAGCGCGGATCATACGCGCTCGGGGCCGCCCGCACAAGCCGCGTACACAAGCGCACATAAGGGCGGAAGGGCCGGTCTTCAAGGCGGTCGGCAGCGGGAACGGGCGGCGACGTCGAGACCAATCTGCTATCCGCGCCGCATCGAGTCGAAGAACTCGGCGTTACTCTTAGTAGCCTTGATCTTGTCGAGGAGGAATTCCATCGCCGAGGGGTGCCGCTCGTTCCTCGGCGGCCGCAGGCTTGGGGCGGGAACGGGCGGCGACCTCGAGACCAATCTGCTAACCGCGACGCATCGAGTCGAAGAACTCGGCGTTACTCTTGGTAGCCTTGATCTTGTCGAGGAGGAATTCCATCGCCTCGAGGTCGTCCATCGGGTACAGCAGCTTGCGCAGGATCCACACCTTTTGAAGAATGTCCTGCTTGAGCAGCAGCTCCTCGCGCCGCGTCCCCGAGCGGTTCACGTTGATGGCCGGGTAGATGCGCTTCTCGGCCATGCGACGGTCGAGGTGGATCTCCATATTGCCGGTGCCCTTGAACTCCTCGTAGATCACGTCGTCCATGCGTGACCCGGTGTCGATCAGCGCGGTGGCTAGGATCGTGAGCGATCCGCCCTCTTCGATATTGCGTGCCGCACCGAAGAAGCGCTTGGGCCGCTGCAGCGCATTGGAGTCGACACCGCCGGTGAGCACCTTGCCTGAGGCGGGTACGACAGTGTTGTAAGCGCGCGCCAGCCGTGTGATGGAGTCGAGCAGGATCACCACATCCTTCTTGTGCTCGATCAGCCGTTTCGCCTTCTCCAGCACCATCTCAGCTACCTGCACATGACGCGTGGCCGGCTCATCGAATGTGCTGGACACGACTTCCCCCCGCACCGACCGCTGCATCTCGGTGACTTCCTCGGGGCGCTCGTCGATCAACAGCACGATCAAGATTACCTCCGGGTGATTGGAAGTGATGGCGTGGGCGATGTGCTGCAGGATGACCGTCTTACCTGCTTTCGGCGGCGATACGATCAGCCCGCGCTGCCCCTTGCCGATGGGAGCGACGATGTCGATGATTCTGCCGGTCAGGTTTTCTTCGGACCGGATGTCGCGCTCCAGGGTGAACGGGACGGTGGGATGAAGCGGCGTGAGGTTTTCGAACAGGATCTTGTTCTTGGCGTTCTCCGGCGGCTCCGAGTTGACCTTGTCGACCTTTACCAGCGCGAAGTAGCGCTCGCCATCCTTCGGAGTGCGGATCTCGCCCTCGATCGAGTCGCCGGTATGCAGGTTGAATCGACGAATCTGCGACGGGCTGACATAGATGTCGTCGGGACCTGCGAGATACGAGGTGTCCGGCGAGCGTAGAAAGCCAAAGCCATCCGGGAGCACCTCCAAAGTCCCCTCTCCGTAGATGCTCTCGCCCTTTTTCGCCTGATTCTTCAGCAGCGCAAAGATCAGGTCCTGCTTGCGCATGCGGTTGGCGTTTTCGATCTCGTTGGTATTCGCCATCTCCACGAGCTCGGTGACGTGGAGGTTCTTCAGATCGGAGAGATGCATAGACGGGTGCGGAGAATGGGAAAGGACAACCAGAAAAAGGGAAGAGTGAGAAGGGGAGAAAACTGCGCCGGTATCGGCTTAGCCCTGCTTCGATGCGGCCGATCGCAACGCCACTGCTCTGGCCCCGCAGGTCAGCCCTAAGCGGGATTGCCCCGGTTGCCAGGCGATAATCGGAGCAAGAGCCTAAAGACTTTAGATTGTGCTGTCAATAAAGGCGGTTAGCTGAGACTTGGACAGGGCTCCCACCTTGGTGGCGGCGACGTTGCCGTTCTTGAAGATCATCAGGGTGGGGATGCCTCGAATGCGGAACTTGGGCGGAGTAGCCTGGTTCTCGTCGATGTTGAGCTTGGCCACTTTCAGGCGGCCAGCGTATTCCTGCGCGAGCTCGTCCAGGATCGGCGCGATCATCTTGCAGGGGCCGCACCATTCGGCCCAGTAGTCCACCAAAACCGGGACCGGCGACTGCAGTACCTCCGGTTCGAACGTATCGTCCGTTACGTAATGTATATGTTCACTCATCAGAATCGTCACCTCGACCGATGACAGGCAAAAAACAAAGCTCAGGGGGCGCTTCAGGGGACCGCCGGAGCCCGGCGGCCGCGTAGACATTGGGGCTATAGTACCAAAAACCAACGCCACGGACAGGGGCTTGCCGGGAGCTGGATCGGCCGCGCGGGGCGTTCTGTTAAACTTCGCGTTCCCAATCCCGCCCGATCCTGGCCTCGGGCCAGCTTCGTTTTAATCAAATGCGGGATTGCAGCGAAGGAATCCCCAGCATGACCTATGTTGTCACCGAATCGTGCATCAAGTGCAAATATACCGATTGCGTGGATGTATGCCCGGTCGACTGTTTTCGCGAAGGTCCGAACATGCTGGTGATCGACCCGGACGAGTGCATCGACTGCACTCTGTGCGTGGCGGAATGTCCGGTGGAGGCGATCTTCGCTGAGGACGATGTACCCGTCGACCAGCGCCCGTATATCGCAATCAACGCCGAGCTGGCCAAGGCGTGGCCGTCCATCACCGAGAAGAAGGACGCGCCGGGGGACGCCGACGAATGGGCGAAAGTGAAGGAAAAGAACCATCTGCTCGAACGCTGAGAACGCCTCGGCAGCATCTTAAGTCCACCGCGCACAGCGCCGAGCCCGCTGTACGCTTCTGTCATGTTCGTGGAGTTGACCCAGCAGCTTGCGCGCGGCGCAACCGTCGTTACGCCCAACCGCCGGTTGGCCGCTGCTATCCGTCGCGCGTATGACCTGAGCAGCGGCGAGCAGTGCCGATCGGTATGGCCGGCAGCGGATGTTTTGCCGTGGAGCGCGTGGCTGGAGCGCACCTTTCGCGACGGCCTGGTGCGCGGCGCCACCCGCCAGCTGTTGATGAGTCATCGGCAGGCGCGCGCTCTGTGGCACAGAGTCATCGCTCAGGCGCCCGAGGCGCAGGAACTGCTTCAGGTCGATGACGCGGCGCTGGCTGCGTTGGAAGCATGGGAGCTGGCCCACGCGTGGCGGCTGCTGCCTGCGCTGCAGCGCCTTGCCATCACCGAAGAGACGCGGGCTTTCCTGCGCTGGGCGCAGGCCTACGACGCGGCGTGCTCGCGGGGGCCTTTCATCGATAGTGCGCGGTTGCCGGACCTGTTGAGCGATCTTGCCCGAACGGGTTCGCTCCCGCTGCCCGAGCGCGTGATTGTGTTCGGCTTCGATGCTCTCACCCCGCAGCACGAGACCCTGCTGGGCGCCTTGCGCTCCCGGGGTGCCTCGGTTGAGTTGCTCACCGACTTGGAAAATGAAGCGACGGTGACGGTCTTGCGCCACGCAGTCCCGGCCGACGAGATCCGCGCAGCCGCAGCCTGGGCGCGCACCCGCATCAGCGCCGACCCCCGTGCTCGAGTAGGCGTCGTCGTGCCGGAACTCACGCGAATGCGGCCTGCCGTGACGCGGATCTTCGACGAAGTCCTGCTGCCCGATGTCCTGCTGCATCCTGGCCGCACTACGGTGCGCCCGTGGAACGTGTCTCTTGGCGTTCCGCTGTCCGATTGGCCGTTGGTGCACGCTGCATTGCTGATCCTGGAGCTCGCGTGCGTATCCCTCTCGATTCATCGCATCGGCTTACTGCTGCGCTCGCCCTTCGTCGGCGGTGCCGAGAGCGAGCGCGCAACGCGCGCTCAGCTCGACGCGCGGTTGCGCCGAGCAGGGGACTCGCGCGTCGCGCTCGACAGCCTGATCTACCACGCCGGCGGCGAATCGCAGACGGGCACCTGCTCCCTGTTGTCGCGCCGACTGAGCACGCTGCGCGACCGCGTGCGCGAGCTCGCTAGCTTGTCCCAGCCCGCAAGCGCGTGGGGGCCTGCGCTGCAATCGCTCCTGTCGGCTATGGAATGGCCGGGCGAGCGCGAACTGAACAGCGAGGAATACCAGAGCATGCAGAAGTGGAGGGAGCTGGTAGCTGCCCTCGCGGAGCTCGATTTGGTCCTTGCGCCCATGACGCTCACCGCAGCCGTGAGCGCGCTGCACCGCTTGGCCGCCGAAGAGCTGTTTCAGCCCGAAACGCCCGAGGTCCCGATTCAGGTATTGGGCACCCTCGAATCCGCTCACCTTTCGTTCGACCACCTCATGGTGCTTGGACTAGTGGACGGCGCCTGGCCGCGCTCGCCACGCCCCAACCCGCTTCTCCCGATCGAGCTGCAACGCAGCCGCGGACTGCCCGCATCCTCCGCAGAGTGGGAGCTCGCGTTCGCCCGCCGCGCGCAGACTAGCTGGCGGCGAGCTGCGGCCGAGGTCGTGTTCAGTTTCCACGACGCCGACGGCGAGGTGACGTTGACCGCCAGTCCATTGCTCGCCGGTCTCCCCGAAACGACGCTCGCGCGCCTCGGTGTTGCGCTCCCGCCCGACTGGCGGGGGGACACGCATGCTGCCGCGGACGTGGAGCGCGTCGCCGACTGGCAAGCAAACGCGCTGCCCGAAGGCGCAGCGGTAAAAGGCGGCGCACGCGTCATCCAGGATCAGGCTGCCTGCCCGTTTCGCGCATTCGCGGTTCATCGCCTCACCGCAGTTTCGCTCGAGACACCACACGAAGGGCTCGATGCACGCGAGCGAGGCAGCTTGCTGCACGGCGCGATGGCCGCGTTGTGGTCCGAGCTTCATACGCTTGAGATGCTGCACGCGATGTCGAACGAACAGATTGCAGCTGTCGTCGGCCGTTCGGTCGACACCGCGTTCGCGCGATTGCGCGCGAAGCGAGCCTCTAGCCTTCGGAGCCGTTTCCTCGAGCTGGAGCGCGAGCGGCTGGTCGCGCTGTTGCACGAGTGGCTGCAAGTCGAGCGTCAGCGCGATTCGTTCGAGGTCGTCGCGACCGAGCAGGCGGCCACCGTGACGATCGGTGGCCTCGTCCTGCAGCTGCGCCTCGACCGCGTAGACCGGCTCGAACGAGGCGGCGAGCTTCTCGTCGACTACAAGACGGGCGACAGTGCAGTGAGCACCTGGATGGGCGAACGGCCCGAGGAGCCACAGTTGCCGCTTTACAGCGTGACACGGCCTGACGCTCCGGGGGCGGTGGCGTTCGCGCAAGTGCGCCGTGGTGACTGCGCTCTGTTGGGGCTGGCGGCGCATGTTGGTGGGCCCGAGGGCGTGAAACCGCTGGCGCAGAGCGACTACGCGCAGCGGCTCGAGACTTGGCCGGCGCTGCTGGCGGCGTGGCGAATCGCGTTGGAGCAGTTGGCGGAGGCATTCAGATCGGGTGCGGCTGCGGTCGATCCAAAGAAGCGTCCGCTGGCTTGCAGTCGCTGCGATCTTTCCACCTTGTGCCGCGTTGATGAGCTGGCAAACCGCGCGTCGCCAGGGCGCTACGAAGAGAGGGCCGATGAGCGCTGAGGTCGACCTTGCGGACCAGGAGGCGCGCGTGCAGGCACTAGACCTGCGCCGCTCCTTCATCGTTCAGGCACCGGCAGGTTCCGGCAAGACCGAGCTGCTGACACAGCGCTACCTCGCGCTGCTCGCGCACGTGGCGTGGCCGGAGGAAGTTGTCGCCATCACCTTCACGCGCAAGGCCGCTGGGGAAATGCGCTCCCGGGTGCTGCGCGCGCTGGCGCGCGCGGGTGCGGGCGTCGAGGGTGAATCCGCGGTGGATCGCACCACTGCAGAGTTGGCGCGTGCAGTACTGGCGGCAGATGCGGCACGCGAATGGGGGCTGGCCGACAACCCGGCGCGCCTGCGCATCCAGACCATCGACGCCCTGTGTGTCTGGCTCGCCGGCCAGATGCCTTTGCTCTCGAGGCTAGGCGGCGTGCCGAAGCTCGAGGAAGACGCCCAAGCGCTTTATCTCGAAGCCGCACGCGAGACCCTCGCCCAGCTCGAAACACCCAGATGGTCTCAGCCGGTGGCTGGGCTGTTGCATCATCTGAACAACGACACGGCGCGCGCGGAGGCGTTGCTGGCCCGCTTGCTCGGACGCCGCGACCAGTGGCTCCGGCACCGGCACAGTCTCGACAGGCAAGGCCTGACAAGAGCGCTTGTCCGATTGGTGCGCGACCGCCTGCATACGGCGCGCACGGCGCTCCCTCCAGAGTTCGTCGCCGATCTGCTGTTCTGTCTTCGCTACGCCGCGACCAATCTCTCTGCGGCAGGGAGTCGGTCACCGATCCTTTCGGCGGGCCAGCCGACTGCGTTGCCCGACGCCGACGAAAGCCAGCTGGCGGCCTGGCAGGGGATCGCGCACCTCCTTCTTTCCAAAGACCGAGTCCGCCAGCGCCCCGACAACCGGATTGGGTTTCCCCCTGCGAGCGAGCGCGGGCTCGTTCCCGCTGAGAAGGAGCGCCGCGCCGGCGCGCTTCAGCGCATCGGCGCTTTGCTTCAGCGCGTGGAAGCAGCGCCGGAATTCGTGGTGGCGTTGGCGGAGGTGCGGCGTCTCGCGCAACCCGAGTACACGGAGGAGCAGTGGCGCTTGATCGATGCTCTCCGCGCGCTGCTGCCTGTTGCTGTGGCGCAGCTCGAACTGGTGTTCCGAGTGCATGGCACTGCGGACTTCGTGCAGGTCCTGCTGGCGGCCAACCAGGCGCTGGGCGAGCCGGACGAGCCCACCGACCTCACTCTGGCGCTCGATCACCACGTGCGGCACCTGCTGATCGACGAATTTCAAGATACCTCGCTCACCCAGTACGAGTTGCTGCTGCGATTGACTGCCGGGTGGCAGCCAGACGATGGGCGCACTCTGTTCGCAGTCGGCGATCCGATGCAGTCCATCTATCGGTTCCGCGAAGCCGAGGTGGGCCTGTTCCTGCACGCGAGTCGCGAAGGCATCGGCAACGTCCGCCTCGAGCCGCTCGCGCTCACGCGCAACTTCCGCTCGCAGTCGGGCCTGGTCGAATGGGTGAACCGGGTGTTTCCGCAGGTTTTGCCCGCACGCGAAGACCCAGTCGCTGGTGGCGCCATCCCTTTTTCGGCCTCGATCCCTACCCGCCCCGCGCTCGCCGCAGAGGCGGTGTCTTTGCATGGGGTCACCGGAGGGGGCAACGCGGAGGCCCGGCGCGTGCTGGAGCTGGTGCGCGCGGCGATGACGGAAGACCCGCAGCAGAAAATTGCGGTTCTGGTGCGCAGCCGCTCGCATCTCAACAGCATCGTCCCCGCGCTGAAGAGCGCTGGTCTTCGCTTCCGCGCTGTCGACATCGAACCGCTGTCGCATCGACCTGCGATCCAGGATCTGCACGCTCTCACGCGCGCCCTGCTGCAGCTTGCCGACCGAGCCGCGTGGTTGTCGTTGTTGCGCGCGCCCTGGTGTGGGCTCGCCTTGCGCGATCTCGAGGCGCTGGCGGGAGGTCAGGCACGCGATGATGTGCTGTGGGTACGCATGACCGACGCTGCGACGCGCACGCGCCTTGGCG
The DNA here is from genome assembly GCA_035622675.1 of Burkholderiales bacterium. Taxonomy (GTDB): domain Bacteria; phylum Pseudomonadota; class Gammaproteobacteria; order Burkholderiales; family SHXO01; genus SHXO01. The sequence goes on from DASPUW010000336.1 coordinate 7,658, forward strand.
CGGACGGGCAGGCGCGACTCGCGCGCCTGGTCGACGCGCTCGCACCGCCGCTCACGCTTCGGGTGCGTGGGTCGTTGCGCAGTCGGGTGGAAAGCGCGTGGCTGCGCCTGAGCGGACCCGCGTGCGTAGAGGAACGCGGCGATCTGGACGACGTTCAGGCCTACCTGGATCTGCTGGAGAGACTGGAACAAGGCGGAGAGCTGGAGGACCTGGCGACGCTGGAGCAAGAGCTCGCGAAGCTGTACGCGTTACCCGACACACGAGCGCCGCAGACGCTGCAGGTCATGACGATTCACAAGGCGAAGGGGTTGGAGTTCGACACGGTAATCTTGCCCGGCCTGGGCGCCGCCGCACGCCCCGATGATCCTGAGCTCCTGCGTTGGATCGAGCGGCCACGGGCGCACGGACGCAGCGACCTGCTGCTCGCCGCTATCGGCGCGCGCGGCGACGAGGGCGATCCAATCTATGCCAGCGTGACCCATCTGGTGGAACAGTGTCAGGAGTATGAAGTCGGCCGGCTGCTATACGTCGCGGCCACCCGCGCCTGTCGCCGACTGCATCTCGTGGCACAGCTCGAGCTTGAGCACAAGGCAGGCGGCACGGTGGTGCGAAAACCCTCGAGCGGCGCGTTGCTGGGCAAGCTCTGGCCGGCGCTGCAGGCGGATTTGGAGCGAGCCGCGCTGAGCAGCGTTGACTCGGCGGCGAGATCGGACGCGGTCGCGGCGCCGGATCCTGCGAACTATCCGCTACGCCGTCTCGCGCTGCACTGGACGCCGCCGCCGCTACCCTCGTCCGTGGAATGGCGGGCGGCACCACGCGAGGAGCAGATGCGCGAACTGGAGGTTGAGTTTTCGTGGGCGAGCGAGGTCGCGCGTCACGTTGGCAGCGTCGTTCACCTGTTCCTGCATCGGATGGCGGAGGACGGACCCGACGCATGGGATGGATCGAAGTTGGATGCCATGGATAGTGTCCTGCAGGTGGCCTTGAAGCAGCAGGGCGTGCCAGCGGGCGAACTTCGCGCGGCGCTGGGCCGTGTGAGGCAGGCGCTGCGCGGCGTGCTCGGCGACGCTCGCGGCCGCTGGCTGCTGAGCCGCGAGCATGGCGATGCGCGCTCCGAATATCGGCTGAGCGGCGAGCTGGAGGGAGCGTTCGTCAACGTTGCCCTGGATCGAACCTTCATCGATGCGCACGGGGTGCGCTGGATTGTGGACTACAAGACGGGCACCCATGAGGGCACCGATCTCGACGCGTTTCTCGATCGCGAGCGCGACCGCTATCGCGCGCAGCTCGAGCGTTACGCGGCGCTGCTCGCACGCATGGAGTCGCGCCCGACGCGGTTGGCGCTGTACTTTCCTTTGCTGAAGGCCTGGCGCGAATGGCCGGCGCCAGCGGCAACGAGCTGAAGCGTGCTGCGATCCAAGCGGCGCTGTTCACCCTTCGGCTCTTGCCAGAACCTTTCCTGGTTGAGCCTGGCACTTTACAATCTTCCCGCATTGTCCAGGAGTGCGTTTCAGCCGCGCTCCATTCCGCGTTGGGACGCGGGGGCGGACGGTGCCATGGGCCGCGGTTCAGGCGGCCATTGATCCACCCGGAGGGTTGCAATCGTGGGCTGGGAACCCGGACATCTTCTGGCCAGGTGCGAGCAGGCGATCTGGCGCAATCCTCCCGCGACGGCGCCGATCTGGATGCGTCGTCTCCTGCACCTGGTCCGCCTCGCGGTTGTGCTCGCGCGCGATGTCGTGCAGGGGCAGCTGACGCTGCGCGCCATGAGCCTGGTCTACACCACGCTGTTGTCCATCGTCCCGTTGCTCGCGTTGAGCTTCTCTGTCCTCAAGGCTTTCGGTGTGCACAACCAGGCCGAGCCGATGCTGCAGAGGTTCCTCGCCCCGCTCGGTGCGCAGGGCCAGGAGATCAGCCGTCAGATCGTCGAATTCATCCAGAACATGAATGTGGGCGTACTTGGCTCGGTCGGGCTGGCGCTGCTGCTGTATACGTCGGTCTCGCTGGTGCAGAAACTCGAGGAGTCGTTCAACCACATCTGGCACATCTCCCAGCAGCGCAGTCTCAGCGAGCGCTTCAGCCGCTACCTGAGCGTGCTGCTCGTGGGCCCGATCCTGATATTTGCGGCGATCGGCATCACCGCTTCCGCCATGAGCTACACCGTCGTGCGCGACGCGCTCGCGATCGAGCCTGTGGGCCAGCTGGCCGAGAGCGTCGGCCAGCTCATGCCGTATGTGCTTGTCATCGCCGCGTTCACCTTCATCTACGTATTCGTTCCCAACACCAGAGTGCGCTTCGGGCCGGCCTTGGTCGGAGGAATCGTCGGGGGCGTCCTGTGGCAGTCCGCGGGGATGGCCTTCGCGTTGTTCGTGGCAGCTTCGACGAAGTATTCGGCGATCTACTCCGGTTTCGCGATCCTGATCCTGTTCTTGATCTGGCTCTACCTCAGCTGGGTCATTCTGCTGTTCGGCGCGAGCGTCGCCTTCTACCGGCAGCACCCCGAATATGTCGTTGCAGAAGGCGGCGAGCCGCGTTTGAGCAATCGCATGCGCGAACGCCTGGCTCTCGCGATCATGAGTCTCATCGGCAGCCATTACCTCGCGGGACGCCCAGCGTGGACCATGCGCCAATTGACGCAACGCATGGCAGTGCCGATGCACACCGTCGACATCGTCCTCGATGCTCTGGAGCAAGGGCAGCTGCTGGTGCGAACCAACGACGATCCACCTGCCTATCTGCCGGCCCGTGATCTGGGGGCCATCACGGTTCGGCAGTTGCTGGAAATCGTGCGCTCCGCCGGCGAAGACCGGTTTCTCAACCCGGCTGCGCTTCCCGTCTCGGCCGCCGTCGACCGCGTGCTCACGCGGATGGATCAGGCTTTGAGCGCGGCAATGGGAACCGTGACTGTGAAGGACTTAGCCGCCGATCCGGTGGCCGAAGTGCCAAACGCCGGCTCAGACGCGGAGCCCTTGCGCACGGAAGCGTCCGTCCGGCGCCAGGCATAGTCTCGGCGCGACGGGAGTGCGCCCCGGCGCGACCGGCCCCGCTCAGGGCAGCTGAATCTTGCCGCCGCCGCCCAAGTTCCCGCCGGGCGGCAAGCCGCCTTTCGGGATCACAATCGAGGACGCGGCCTGCCGGCGCATGTCTTCCAGCTCGCGGACCGCCTGCTCCACCGCCAGTTTGGCAGCCGGCGCATACTTGGCTACCGCCTCCGCAAGGGTGCCGGCCTCGATCTCGAAGCTCAGCGGCAATGCGCCCATGGTGGTGTAGATCTGCGCCTCGCCCACGTATACCGCCTTACGCCCCGGATCGGGTGATCCGTCTATTCGCAGGGGGTAGAGCACCCGGATGGTGCCGACCTTGCGGTCCGTGATGACTTCCTCTCGGTAAAGCGCCGCCGGATCCATCTTGGGCTCCGGCAAGCGCTGCTCCTGTCTTTCGGCCATGGCTGCCTCGTCGATAGAGAACTAACTCACAGAGTACCAAAGATGAAGACCGGCATGGCCTCTCGTCGGCGCGAAGGGGCACGCGGCGTCCCGGTGAGGGCAAAAAAACATGATCGACTGGGGTGCTTTTTTCGCCTATTGTTCGACGTGTCGACGTGAGGAGTCAGGCAACGATGGAGCTCGCGCAATTTCGTGAATCGCTCGCCCGTGCCACACCGCCGAGCGAAGTGAACAGCCTGCTGCGCGCGCTGTGGCACGACGCGAAGGGCGATTGGAAGCGCGCGCACGAGATCGTGCAGGACGAAGAGGGCGCCAACGCCGCCCGGGTGCACGCCTACCTGCATCGCAAGGAGGGCGACCTGGCCAACGCCGGCTACTGGTACCGACGCGCCAAGGCGGCGGTATGCAGCGCGTCGCTCGACGAGGAATGGGAGAGTATCGCGGCTTCGCTGCTGGCCGCTCAGCCTCGTGCGTGACACGAGCAGCGGGCGTCAGCGCTCCCGCAGCAGCGGCAGCACCATCTCGCTGTAGAAGGTGGGCGATTTCGCGCCCCACTGCTTGTAGCGTAATACGCCTGCGCGGTCGATGATGAATGCAGTCGGAGTGGGGTAGCGGCGGCCAAAACCGTTGGCCTGCAGCTCGTCCACCATCGCGCCCGGGAGGCCGTAGATGTCGAGCATCCGCGCCACCCGTTCCCGGTCAGACGCTTCGTCGACGCCGAGCGCGATCACCTCGAAGCCTTGTGCGCGGTGCGCCTCGTAGAACGCTTCGAGGTTGCCGATCTCGTATGCGCAGAATTTGCAGTAGCTCGAGTAGAAGTTCACCAGCACCACTTTGCCGCGCATCTGCTCCAGATCGAACGCGGCTCCGGAGAGCAGCGTCCCCCTGAGCGCGGGAGCGGGTTGATCCAGCTCCGGAACCGCGCTCGCCGCTACCGACCAGAGCAGAGCCAAAAGGAATGCGGTGATTGGTCTCACGGCTCCGTGGCGTGGCAAATCGAAACTGCGGACTACTCTTCGGGGTGCACCTTGTGCTGCGATACGAGCTGCTGCTGGATCGGTGGGGGCACCGCCTCGTAATGCGACAGCTCCATGCTGAACGAGCCCTGCCCTCCGGTGAGCGACTTGAGCCGCGACTGGTAGCCGTTCAGCTCGGACAACGGTACCTGCCCCGCGATGTTGACCAGCCCCCCGCCAAGCGGCTGGGTCCCGCTCACCTGGCCGCGCTTAGATGACAGATCGCCGGTGATGTCGCCGATGCAGTTCTCCGGCACGCTCACCTGGATGTTGACGATCGGCTCGAGGACGATGGGCCGTGCCTTGTTGATGGCATCGAGAAAAGCCTTGCGGCCGGCCGCCACGAAGGCGACTTCTTTGGAATCCACCGGGTGGCTCTTGCCGTCGTACACCACCACCTTGACGTCGTGCAGCGGATAGCCCGCAATGGCTCCGTGCTCGAGCACCTGCAGCACACCTTTCTCGACCGCAGGGATGAATTGTCCGGGGATGGCGCCGCCGCGCACTTCGTCCAGGAACTGGAATCCGCTGCCGCGCGCGGTCGGCTCGATCCGCAGGAAGACTTCACCGAACTGGCCAGCGCCGCCGGTCTGCTTCTTGTGCCGGCTGTGCCCTTCGGCCGGAGCAGTTATGGTTTCGCGGTAGGCGATGCGCGGTGGATGGGTGGTCACCTCGAGCTTGTATTGATTGCCCATGCGCTCGAGCATGCAGCGCACCTGCTGCTCGCCTAGCCCACGCACCACGGTTTCGTTCGTGACCGCGATGCGCTCGACCTGCAGGCAGGGATCCTCCGAGGCGAGCTTCTGCAGGATCTCCCACAGACGCTGCTCGTCGCCGCGCTTGGTCGCTTCGATCGCGACGCCATAGATGGGCGCGGGCAGCTCGAGCGGCTGGATGTGGATGTGGTCCTCGTCGTGCGAGTCGTGCAGCACGCTGTCGAAGGCGATCTCCTCGACCTTGGCCAGCGCGGCGATGTCGCCCGGTGCACAGGCATCGGTCGGGATGTGTTCCTTGCCACGCAGGAGGTAGAGCTGACTTACCTTGAACGGCTTGCGCGACTCGCCCACGAACAGCTGCTGGTCGCGCTTGACCGTCCCTTGGTGCACCTTGAAAACGCCCAGCTTGCCCACGAAAGGATCAACGCTCACCTTGAACACGTGGGCGATCACGTGCTGCGCGGGGTCGGGAGCAGCGTGGAATTGAGCTGCCTGCTGGCCTTCGCCTTTGAGAAATGCCCTCGGGTTGCCTTCGCGTGGATTGGGCAGCAGCTTCACGCAGATGTCCAGCAGCTCCGCTACGCCTGCGCCGGTGCGCGCCGAGGTGAAGCAGATCGGCACCAGGTGCCCTTCGCGCAGCGCCTTCTCGAACGGAGCGTGCAGCTCGTCGGGCCCCACCTCGCCCTTTTCCAGATACACCGCCATCAGATCTTCGTCGACTTCCACGACCTGGTCGATGATTGCGCTGTGCGCTTCCGCGACCGAGGAGAAATCCGATTCCCCCGCCGGATTGAAGAAGCAGTCCACCACGCGCGAACCGCCGCCCGCCGGCAGGTTTATCGGAAGACATTCCTTACCGAAAACCTCTCTGATTCGGCCCACGAGGGCGGGCAGGTCCAGATCGGGAGCGTCGATCTTGTTCACCACGATGACGCGGCACAGCTCGCGCTTCGCCGCCCAGTTCATCATGCGCGAGGTGGTGAGCTCGATACCGGTCTGCGCGTTGATGACCGCAATCACCGTGTCCACCGCCTGCAGGCTGCTCATGGCCTGCCCGAGAAAGTCCGGCAGGCCCGGGGTGTCGATCAGATGGATGCGCGTCGCGTTATGCTCGAAGTACACCGGCGTCGCGTACAGCGAGTGCTGGTGCTGCTTCTCGAGCGGATCGAAGTCGCAGACCGTCGTGCCGCGCTCGATCGTGCCGGGAGCCGTGACCGCCCCCGCTTTGTGCAGCAAAGTTTCCGTGAGCAGCGTCTTGCCGCTGCCGGCATGCCCGACCAGGGCAGCGGCCCGAATGGAATCGGTCGCAATCCCGCCCATCGGTCTTCCTCCTCTTTGTCTATATCTTGTTCGTTTCCGGCCTTCACAGGAGTATAGAAAGCACGGCGGAGCGCGACAAGCCGCTTCGGCCGTCCCGCGCTCGCGCTGCAGTGCGCCATCGCCTGCAGCAAGGCGCGGCGCGCGGGGCGCTCTTACCCCCGGCGGTTCAAGGCAGGACTTTGATCTGCTTTACAAACTGGAGCGTATAGGCCTTGCGGTAGTCCACCTCCGGCTTGGTCAATCCTGCGCTGACCATGAAATCGAACGTCTGCTTCCAGCGCGTGTCGGTCATGGTGAGGATGCCAAGCGTGCCGGCGTCGCCGCCGGTCACCAGCCCGTACTGCTTCATCTTGGCGACGCCATACGCCAGGAGCTCCTCGGTCATCTCGGGGTTGGCCTTGCGGATCAGCGCATTGCCGGGCGCCGGTGCATTCAGGTAACTCTTCCAGCCCTCCGCCGAGGCACGCACGAAGCGCAGGATCATGTCGGGCTTTTCTTTCAGGGTTTTCGTGGTGACGACAATGGTCTCCGCGTACGGCGGATAGCCGCTGTCGGCGAGCAGGAAGACCACGGGAGAGATGCCGCCCTTCTCGATAGTGTAGGGTTCCGAGGTGAGATAGCCCTGCTGCGCCACGTTCTGATCGACCAGGAACTGTTGCACGCTGAACGCATACGGCCGCTTCTGTGCATCGCTGAAACCGTACTTGGACTTGAGCCACGGCCAGAACGTGGTTTCACTCGCCTGGCCGATCAACAGCGTGCGGCTCTTCAGGTCGGTGAGCTGCGCTACACCAGGGTGGGCGATGAGCACCGCCGGGTCCTTCTGGAACGTCGCCGCAACCGTCACTACGGGCAGGCCCTGCT
>DASPUW010000337.1:0-9196 GCA_035622675.1 Burkholderiales bacterium
ACCAGGTCGCGATAGCGGCTTTCGCTCTCGAGCAGCAGCTGGATGATGCGGCGTTTCTCGCGCAGTGTCTTGCGGGCAATCGCCAGCTCATCCTCGTACTTGTCGCTGAGAGTGCCGAGCGACGAGCCCGCCAGCCCGTCGATGATCTCGCGCGCATAGCGACGGTGCCCCCCGTCGGTACGCCGCGCGACCAGAACGCCCTGGCCGTCCCAGCGGCGCAGCTTCTGCACCGGGACGCCGAGCTTGGCCGAGGCTTCCTGGATCGTGTATTCCGACGGCAGCCGAGACATGGGAAGCCTCTTTCGTATCCAATCACCGGCGCGCGCCGGACCGCAAAACAGGCCTCCATCAGTGAATCTGGCTGGAGGACAGCATGTCGGTCTGCCGCGACACCAGCCGCTGCATCAGCTTGAGGTCGCGGGGAGCCAGGCGCAACGCGGCGTCCACCCACAGGTGGACGACATCCATCAGCTCCTCATAGGTGATGCCGTTGACGCGCCGCCGGGCGCCCGCGATCCCAACCAGGCCGTTGCGGCTCCGGCTGCTGCGTTTGATCGCCGCCGCTACCTCCGCATCGCCCTCACCCCGCCCCACGACGACGTCTACGACACCTAAAGCCAGCATATCATCGGCCGAGTAGATCTTACCAGTGGACAGCAGCTCCTCGGTCTGCTTGCGGCCGACCCGTCGATCCAAGAAGGAATAGGCTCCCATGCCGGGGAACAGATTGAACAGAATCTCGGGGAAACCGAAGCGGGATTGGCGTTCAGCGATGATGATGTCGCTGGAGAGCGCCGCTTCGAAGCCCCCGCCCAGACATTCGCCCTGGACCAGCGAGATGGTCGTAATGGGAAGCCCGTGGCCGATGTAATTGCGGTAGAGCACCTCGACGCAGGCCGTGCCGTAGCGCAGCAGGCCAACGCGATCTCTATTTTCGATCAACTGGATAAACAGACTCAGGTCGCCGCCCAGATTGAATACGCCGGGCGCCCCGGAGGCGAGCACTGTGTATTCGACGGGCATCATTTTCCCTCGGCAGTCCACTGCCCCGTCGGAGTCGGACACGAATTTGCAGTAGGCGGCCAGATCGCCGAGCAGATCCATGTTGAAACTGGGTCGCGGGTGCGGGGTCCAGTGCGACCACATGGCGTGGCTGCCCAGATCGTAATGGACGCTGAGTTGCGGCGAGAAAAAGTACTCTGGATTGCCGTTGCTCCGGTAAAGATTCCCCTTTTCGGTGACTTGTAATAGCGCGTGGGGGACGTTCATGTCCATGGCTGGTCTCCTGAGTCAGATTGAGGCTTCTTGTGCCCCGCAGCAGCCCGTAAGCTGCTGAGGTGGTGAAACGACTGTACGGAAGTGGGCTAGGTGAAGCAAATCTCACAATTTGTTAGATTCTCTGCTATGCTATTGTTATTTTTAGTAAATCTGTATCCGAATGACGACTAAACAACGTGCGACCCGAGTAATTCGCGCTCAGCGCCGCCGCTCGCCGCTGTTGGTTGTCGCGGAGCTGGCGTGAGCCGAATCGCTCGCGTTTTTCTGCGCGCGCTGTTCCGCGTACGCGTGGATGGGAGGCTTGGTGACATGGCCGGGCCCGTGCTGTTCGCAGCCAACCACCCGGCGACAATCGACAGCCTGCTGCTCGCGCTCTTTCTTCCACTTGGCAGCGTCGTCGTGCTGCCGCGCGAGGACTTGCGCTCGCGCTGGCTTCGACTGGTGCTGTTCTTCCTGCCGCATCTGGTGGCGGACGTGAACGATCCGGCGACGGTCAGGAAGGTCTTGCGCCTGCTCGCGGCCGGGAAGTCAGTCGCGCTCTTCCCGGAAGGGCGTGTATCCGACGCACCGAGCGTGATGAAGGTGTACGAGGTACCGGCGCTGGTCGCGGCCAAGACCGGCGTGCCCGTCGTGACCGTGAGGCTGATCTACCGGCGTTACGGGTCGATCGGTGCGCTCATGCGGATCCGCCCGCCCGCGCACATCAATGTCGCGGGAACAAGCGGTCCCCGCGCGCGGCGCGCACGCGCTACCGCGCAGCTGCAGCGATTGATGGAGGCAGCGGCCTGCGAAGAGCGCTCTCGCACCACGCTGTTCGAAGCGCTCCTCGAGGCGGCCCGAGAGCAGGGCCCGAGCCGTCCCATCATCGAGGACTTGAAGGAGCAGACGCGCACATATCGTGATCTGGTGAAGGGCTCGCTCATCATTGGGCGATGGGCGAGCCGCAGGTCCGCGCTCGGTGAGAACGTCGGTCTGCTCCTGCCCAATTCGATACCCACGGTATGCACCGTGTTCGGCCTGTGCGCGTTTGCGCGCGTGCCCGCCATGCTCAACTACACCGCCGGCGCAAGTGCGGTGCAGGGGGCATGCATCGCCGCCCGTGTTCGCACGGTGATCACTTCACGCGCCTTTATCGAGCAGGCGCGTCTCAATTCGGTGGTTTCGGCGATTGCCGATCTGCGATTGCTCTATCTGGAGGACGTCGCCGCGCAGTTCACCCCGCGCGACAAGCTCTGGCTGTTCGCGCGCGCGTTGCGCAATCCGCGGCGGGTCATCACGCCCGGACGGAGCAACGGGCCTGCGGTGGTGCTGTTTACCTCGGGGTCGGAGGCGCGGCCCAAGGGCGTGGTTCTCAGCCACGAGTCGATCCTGGCCAACATCGCCCAGATGAGAGCGGTGATCGACTTCACCCCGGCCGACAAGGTCCTCAATCCGCTGCCGGTGTATCACAGCTACAGCTTCACGGCGGGCATGATGCTGTGCTTGCTGACCGGCACTCAGCTTTTCCTGTACGTGTCGCCGCTGCGCTACCGAGCTATCCCCGAGATCGCTTTCCGCCGCAGATGCACGTATCTGTTTGGCACCAGCACGTTCTTGAGCTACTACGCCAGGAATGCCCGGCCGCTCGATTTCCACTCGATCCGCCGCGTTATCTCCGGGGGCGAGAAGCTCGGCGCGGACGTCGCGCGCACGTGGCTCGAGAAATTCGGACTGCGCATCTACCAGGGCTATGGGACGACCGAGTGCGCGCCGGTGGTCGCGCTGTCCACGCCCGGGACGTTCAAGCGGGGGACGGTGGGTCGCCTTCTGCCGGGGCTCGAGCATCGGATCCAGCGCGTCGAGGGGATCGAGCGGGGAGGTGTTCTGCACGTCAAGGGAATGCAGGTGATGCTCGGCTACTACCTCTACGATCGCCCGGGAGTGATCGTGCCGCCGCGCTCGATCTATGGCGACGGCTGGTACGACACCGGTGACGTGATCGACATCGACGAGGACGGCGTGCTCACGGTGGTGGGACGCGTCAAGCGCTTTGCCAAGATCGCGGGCGAGATGGTCTCGCTCGATGTCATCGAAGAAGTGGCGCGCGAGGCGTCACCCGAGCATCGCCACGCCGTCGTGCTGCGGACTGAGGCGGCCAGCGGCGAAACGACCGTGCTCTTCACCACCGATCCCGAGCTCAACCGCAGCGCCATGGTGCACGCTGCGCGTCAGCTTGGCCGCCCGGAGCTGGCCCTGTCCAGACGCATCTTGTGCATGCCGGAAATACCCGTGCTCGCCTCTGGCAAGACCGACTATGTCGCTCTCGAGACCATCACGATGGCCGCTAATGCGCCCGAGGCCGGGCCCGACGACAGCGACACGCGCCCGGCTCCCTCGCGGTTGAAAGGCACTTAAACACAGAAAAGGCACACCGCATTCACCACGAAGGACACGAAGTACGCTGTCGGGTAGCAGCCACGGTGTCGACTTCCGCTCCGGTTTTGTCGTCCTTCGTGAGCCTTCGTGTCCTTCGTGGTAAATGCGTTTCTATGTTCTCGGTGTCTCCGTTATTAGGAAATCGGATCAACGGGCGCGGTAGCTAACGCGGTAGACGACGTTCGCGTAGTCATCGGAGATCAATAGGCTGCCGTCGCGCAGCACCAGCAGATCGACAGGCCGGCCCCAGTAGCGCTCGTTCTCCATCCAACCCTCGGCGAACACATCCCATTTCTCCACCGCGTTGTCCTTCAGCGCGACGCTGATCACACGGTATCCGCTCTTCTTGCTCCGGTTCCAGGAGCCGTGCTGCGCGATGAAGATGCGGCCCCGGTACTGCGCCGGGAACATGCTGCCGGTATAGAACTTCAAGCCGTCGGGGGCGACGTGCCCGCCCTGCTTCAGAGCAGGCGGTGTGAAGTCGGAGCAGGGACGCTTGGCGCCGAACTCCGGGTCCGGCGTGTCGCCCTGGTGGCAATACGGGAAGCCGAAATGCATGCCGGCCCGGGGCGCGTGATTCAGCTCGCAGGAGGGCAGGTCGTCGCCCATCATGTCGCGGCCGTGATCGTTGAACCAAAGCTCACGCGTAGCCGGATCCCAGTCGAAGCCCACCGTGTTGCGCACGCCTCGGGCGAATACCTCGTAGCCGCTGCCGTCGGGGCGGATGCGGGAGATCAGCGCATAACGCTCCGGGTCCGGCTCGCAAACGTTGCACGGCGCGCCCACCGGAACGTACAGCCAGCCATCGGGCCCGAAGGCGATGTACTTCCAGCCGTGGTGGCCATCCCGCGGGAAGCGATCCGTCACCAGGACCGGTTGAGGGGGGCTGCGCAGGTTCGTTTCGATGCCATCGAATCGCAGGATCCGGCTGATCTCGGCAACGTACAGCGAGCCGTTGCGAAAGGCGACGCCGTTGGGGCTGTTGAGGCCCTGGGCGATGATCAAGACCTCAGTCGTGCCGCCGGGCCGCGGCACGATCGCGAAGACGCTCCCCTCGCGTTGTGTTCCGACGAAAACGGTGTCGTTGTCACCCAATGCGAGCGACCGGGCATTGGGGACCACGGCGTAGATCTCGATCTGGAAACCCGGAGGCAGCTTGATTCGATCCAGGGGAAGCTCCTCTGCGCATGCGGCCTGAATCGCCGCCGCCGCCAGAAGCATCAACACGACCGTCACCGCCCACCTCTTCTCGCGCATGCGCAAACCCCCAAAGGCTGGTCAGTGCTTAGAATAGCCCCTTGAATTGGCGACCACAAACCGCCAGCTATGCGCGGTCAGATAGATGGAGAGTGGAAACATGAGCGAAGTCGGGTCTCGGGAAACCCTGGGCTTTCAAGCCGAAGTCAGACAGCTGCTGCACCTGATGGTGCACTCCTTGTATAGCAACAAGGAGATATTCCTGCGCGAGCTCATCTCCAACGCATCGGATGCGTGCGACAAGCTGCGGTTCGAGTCTCTCGCCGACCAGGCCCTGTGGGAATCCGACCCGGACCTCAAGATCCGCTTGAGCTATGACAAAGCGGCTCGCACCCTGAGCGTGGCCGACAACGGAGTCGGGATGTCGCGCGACGAGGTGATCAGCAACATAGGCACCATCGCGAAATCCGGCACGCGCGAGTTCTTTCAAAGCTTGACCGGAGATCAGGCGAAGGACGCTCACCTCATCGGTCAGTTCGGCGTCGGCTTCTATTCGTCCTTCATCGTCGCCGACAAGGTCACGCTTCTCACGCGTCGAGCGGGCATGGACGCGGAGCACGGGGTGCGCTGGGAGAGCGACGGGCAGGGCGACTACACGCTCGAGACCGTGACCAAGGAAGGCCGCGGCACCGAGGTCATCCTGCACTTGCGCGAAGGCGAAGACGAGCTCGCAACCGGATTCAAACTGCGGTCCATCCTGCGCAAGTACTCCGACCACATCACGATCCCCATCCTGATGAAGAAGGAGGAGTGGGACAAGGACAAGAACGAAGAGGTGTTGAAGGAAGACGACGAGCAGATCAACCAGGCCTCGGCGTTGTGGGCCAGGCCGAAGTCGGACATCACCGAGGAGCAGTATCAGGAGTTCTACAAGCACGTAGGACACGACTTCGAGCCGCCGCTCGCCTGGACTCATGCGCGTGTGGAAGGGAAGCAGGAGTACACGTTGCTCCTCTACCTGCCCGCCCACGCCCCGTTCGACCTGTGGGACCGCGACCACCGCCACGGCGTGAAGCTCTACGTTCAGCGCGTGTTCATCATGGATGACGCCGAGCAGCTGATGCCGGCGTATCTGCGCTTTGTGCGCGGAGTGATCGACTCGAGCGATCTGCCGCTCAACGTTTCGCGTGAGATTCTGCAGGAATCAAAGGTGGTCGAGGCGATCCGCGCCGGGTCGGTCAAGCGCGTGCTGTCTTTGCTCGAGGAGCTGGGCGAGAACGACAAGGACAAGTACGCCAAGGCATGGAAAGAGTTCGGGCGCGTCCTCAAAGAGGGAGTGGGCGAGGACTTTGCGAACAGGGAGCGCATCGCCAAGCTGTTGCGCTTTGCCTCGACCGCGACCGACACCGAAGAGCAGACGGTATCGCTGGGCGACTATGTGTCCCGCATGAAGGACGGCCAGGACAAGATCTACTACGTCACCGCCGATTCATTCTCGGCCGCGAAGGGCAGCCCGCACCTCGAAATCTTCCGCAAGAAGGGCCTCGAGGTCCTGCTCTTGTACGACCGCGTAGACGAGTGGGCCATGGCCAATCTGACCGAGTTCGAGGGCAAAAAGCTCCAGTCGGTGGCGAAAGGCGACCTCGATCTGGGCAAGCTTCAGGACGACGCTGACAAGAAAGAGCAGGAGAAAGAGGCTGGCGAGTTCAAAGAGCTGACAGACAAGATCGGTAAGACGCTTGGCGACAAGGTGAAGGAAGTACGCATCACCCACCGCCTCACCGCCTCGCCCGCCTGCCTGGTCTCCGACCAGTGGGGCATGAGCATGAACCTGGAGCGCCTACTGAAAGCTGCGGGGCAGAAGGTACCGGACAGCAAGCCCGTTCTCGAGGTGAATCCGCATCACCCGCTGGTCCAGGGGCTGAAATACGAAAGCGACCAGATGCGCTTCGCCGACTGGAGCCACATCCTGTTCGATCAGGCGGTGCTGGCGGAAGGGGGGCAGCTCGACGATCCCGCCGTCTTCGTAAGAAGGCTGAACGAGCTGATGTTGGCGCTCGCCGGCGGCGCCGGGCCGAAAATCTGGACGCCTGGGGGAAACTAGCTAGCTTAGAACTTGAGCCGGGCGCCGAGGGTCAGCGCATTGGCCTCTAACGTGCCGTTGCTGGTTTGGCCCAAGCCCGTGTAGCGCTCGGACTGCGCGCGCAGTTCGAAGCGACCGTTGACCTGGTAGCTTACGCCGAAGCCGTACACTCGGCCCGGCCGCGAAGGCGCATCCAGAGCGAGACTGCTATAGGGCGCGTCGGGCGCGAAGTTGAAGCCCAGCTTGGCGAAGACTGTCAGCGAGTCACTCAAGTCCATGGAACCCACCCCAGCCAGGCTCCAGGCGCTCAGTTGTTCCGCTGGCGTAGCGTAAAGGACCGGGTCGTCGACGTTGACGCCCGAGCCGAAGCTCGTGCGCCCGGCTTCTACCGCGAACGCTCGAGAGAAGCGGTAACCCCCGTAGAGCGTAGTCGCCGTGACCCGATCTCCATCGTGCCCCAGCAGTCGGGCTCCCGGAACAGTGTCGAACGATTGGCCGCCCTGCGTTGCCAGAACCGCTACGCCGTTGCTGAGTCCTGTGTAAAAGCCGGAATCAGCGCGGGCAAGCAGCGTCGAAGCGGCGAACGAAACGACGGCGAACGTCAATGCCGCTATATTCGAGCGTTGGGGGCGGGCGGCGTTGCTCATCAGCGACAGGGACAATGGCGATGCAGGGCGAGTCAGCAAAAATTTCGAGCAAGTCTCACGCCTATCGGTCGTAGGTGAGGTTCTTCCTTCCCGCCCGGCATGGGATTGGACACCGTTCCCAAGCTGCAGACTGCACCGGCCGCGCAATCAATAAGTCCGCATCCTCAAGGCGTTGAGGAGAGAATCTTGATCCGCCATCACCTCGTTGGCGTTGGCTAGGTCGGTCGCCAGGCTTTCCCGCGCCTGTATCTCCTCGTCACTCGTCCACACCGCAAGCTTTCCGGAGTCAAGCAGGCGCAAAGCCTCCTGCTCTGCCTCGAGGCCCTCTCGAAACATCGCAACTGCCTGAAGTTCATTGGTTTTGATGACGACGGGGGCTCGCTTGACCTTCAAGCGGCCGAGCTCGTACCAGGCCTCGGTCAGGCGTGGGTTGGCGCGGACAGCCAATTCGAGCAGGTGTAGCCTTTCATCGAGGTCTTCGGTCTTGAACGCCAGTCTATAGTCCTTAACCCCGGCGATTTCCGCCGATTGTACTGGCACTACCCCGGAATTGGCTGCTGGTGCTTGGGGATGAGGGCTCGTCTTGCTGCAGGCGACAACGCCGATCGCGAGCGCGACTCGGGCCGCCAGCAATGAGCGTCTGACGATGGGCGGCATGGGATAGACGACCTGCGGCAGGCTCATCTCGGCGGTGCGGCGAGCGCAGCGCTCGAGAGTGGGTGCTCGCACCTGATGGATGCCATGTCTTGCCGGATTCTCTGGGCACTCCCCAACGAATCGAGAACTGGAATCCTTTGACTATTATTCCCTCGTGTCGGGGCATTCGTCGAAAATGGCACCGAACGGAGGCTGCTCCGCGCGACACCCGAAACAGGCTGGCGCGAGCAACAAGACTCCGGGGTTTCAGGGGACCACTCATGAAAGAAGACGTGGCGGGCATACGGCATCGGGCCTTTGCGGTCAAACTGGCGCTGCGCAAGGTCGCGGCCTTCTACAACGAGATGAAGCGCGCGCGCCTCACCGGGCACATGCCCGAACTCGAGTATTTCGTGGCAGCGCCGCATCTCAAGATCTTGTTCGATGAATTTCACGATGTGCACGTTCGCCTCGAGACCTCGCTGTTCGAAGAGATGGTCCGTCTGTCGGTCGAAGCAGAAAAAGCGGTCAATGCCTACGTCAAGACGCACTACGGCTTCGGCCCAGGTGACGACATCCGCATGGGGTACCCGACTGCCGAAAGCGCAGTGCGGCTGCGGGTCCACAAAGTGTTTCTGCAGAGCGGCAGCGACAGCGATATCCGGGTCGACGCGAGCTTCCTCAAAACCGACGGTGTGACCGGGAGTCGCTGGGACGTTTATATGAAAGGTCCCGGCGAGTTCCAGTTCGAGAAAATCCAATTCAGGGAAGCAGCTACGCGCTGACCCCCGGTCGGGACAGGGGTCGCTGGGCGACTTCGCCAGGGCCTATTGCGTCTGACCCTCCTCCTGCGCGCGCCGGGCCTGGTCGGCGCGCTGCAGCGTTTCGTTTACGCCCCGTGCCTTCTCCAGTGCGCTGCGCTGTGCGTCGAACAACCGGC
>DASPUW010000338.1:0-8543 GCA_035622675.1 Burkholderiales bacterium
CCAAAAGGTATCAAAGAACATTCAGAAAAATCTGTTAAGAGTTGACTTAGCAAGATTTTTATCACTATAGTGTGCCGATGGAAGCGGAGCTCGATTCCCTCGACGACAAGATCAACCAGCTCGTACAGCTATGCCACCGTCTTCGCAAAGACAACCACGAGTTACGCCAGCAGCTGGCCGCGGCAACCAACGAAAGCAAGCAGCTGACCGAGAAGATCGAGAACGCCCGGGCACGGCTGGAGAATCTCCTGACCCGGCTGCCAGAGGACGGAGGGTGAAGCCCGACGGGGCCGGCATCGAAATCAGCATCCTCGATCGGAAACTGCGCGTCGCCTGTGCAGAAGACGAGCAGCAGGAGCTCCTGAGGGCCGTGCGCTACGTCGACGCGAAAATGCGCGAGATCCGCGACCGCGGCAAAGTCATCGGCGGCGAACGCATCGCCATCCTCGCCGCGTTGAACATCGCGCATGAACTCCTCACCACGCCGCTCGCGAGCGGGTTTGACACTGGGGAGTTGAAGCGTAGAATGCAAAACATGGCGGCAGTAATCGACGAGGCCATGTCCGCTCAAGAGGACCTGTTCTAGGTTCCGTGCAACGCGCGGCCTTGCGTTGCGTGGCCGCCCAAGAGTCACCCCCTGCGGTGCTCGCCCAGGCTGTCAATTCTGTGAACCAATGTGGTAAACCAGGTTGCGGCCCAATGTAGCGCTGTTGTGCGCGTCCGACTCGGAAGCGCCTGATGTGCTCGGAAAGCGACCACCTTGAACCTCCGGTTCAAGAATCCGGCCTGACGACATTTGCGGGGGGCCCCTTTTCGCAATCGCGGCCCGATGGCCGCGACCATCTTCCGGCTGCGTGCGTACCCGGGCGCGGAATTTTGTAGCACGGTGATTCGCCCATGCGCTATTGGCTGATGAAGTCCGAGCCGGACGTGTTCAGCATCGACGACCTGGGCCGCGCCCGCGGGGCCAAGACAGCCTGGTGGGGCGTGCGCAACTATCAGGCGCGCAACTTCATGCGCGACCAGATGCAGCTCGGCGATCAGGCCTTCTTCTACCACTCGAGCTGTCCGCAGCCCGGCGTCGTCGGAATCGTTGAGGTTTGTACGCTCGCGTACCCCGACGCTACGCAGTTTGACCCGGCCAGCGACTACTACGACCCCGCCGCTACGCCGCGAAAGCCGCGCTGGTTCAACGTCGATGTCAAGCTGGTGCGCAAGACACGGCTGCTCGAAATCCAGGAGATGCGCGCGCACACCGCGCTCGCCGACATGCGCGTGCTGCAGAAGGGCAACCGCCTATCGATCACACCGGTCGAGGCGCGGCACTGGAAGCTTATCCTGAGACTGCTCGACAAACCGGCGCGCCATTGAGCCACGCTCTCGAACCTCGCGGGTGAGGCGGCGCGGTGGATCGCTTGTGCCACACCCATGCCACGGCGACGAGAGCAGCGCCCGCAAGGATCCCGGCCACACTGCGCTACAGCCAGCAGTTCCGCTATGTCGTGCCGTTCAGGGAAGCGGTGTCCTCGAACGCTACCACGCGCTGAGAGCCGCGAAGCAGCTGCCATAGCGTCCCGCGCTGTTTGGTCCCAAAGTCCGGTGCGTACCAGGCGACGACGCGATCTCTGGCCCGGACCGATTCCAGCGGCCAGTCACGCTGACAAGGGCTGCGAAGCGGGAGGTCGGCGCAGATACACTCACGTGCGGGACTCAGGACGCTCACTAATTCCGGGATTGCGCGGCCTGCTTGGCGAGCTGCTGCCGGAGCATGTTCTTCTGCACCTTGCCCATCGCGTTGCGCGGGAGATCGGCAACGAAATACACGCGCTTCGGCACCTTGTAATTGGCCAGTTGAGTCTTCAGGTGCGCGATGATCTCCGCCTCCGTGCTGCTTTGACCGTCCGAAGCCAGCACGACGGCAGCGGTGACCGCTTCGCCGAAGTCAGAGTGCGGCAGACCGACCACCGCGCTCTCCGCTACGCCGGGTATCGCGTCGAGTATCGCTTCGACCTCCTTCGGATAGACGTTGTAGCCGCCGGTGATGATCAGGTCTTTGGCGCGTCCGACGATGGAGAGGTAGCCGTCGCCGTCGAACACACCCACGTCGCCGGTCCGGAACCAGCCGTCGCCGGTGAACTCTTCCCGCGTCTTCACCGGGTCGCGCCAATAGCCGGCGAACACGTTGTCGCCGCGAACTTGGATCCCGCCCGTCTCACCGATGGGCAGGCTGTAATCCTGGGCGTCGGTCACGCGCACCGACACACCTGACAAAGGTCGGCCGACGGTGCCGGCCCGCCGCTCGCCGTCGAGCGGGTTGGACGTAATCATGCCTGTTTCGGACATGCCGTAGCGTTCGAGAATGGCATGACCGGTACGCTGCTGAAAAGCGCGAAACGTATCGGAGAGCAACGGCGCCGATCCCGAAACGAACAAGCGCAGGCCGGCGCAGGTGGACGGCGTCAGATCCGCTTCCGCGAGCAGCCGCGTGTAGTGCGTAGGCACGCCCATCATCACCGTCGCACGCGCCAGATCGGCCAGCGTCGCCCTCGCGTCGAACTTCGCCCGCCACAGCAGCATCGCGCCGGACAGCAACGCGCAGTGGGTGGCCACGAACAGACCATGGACGTGAAAAATGGGCAGCGCGTGCAGCAGCACATCGCGGCTGCTGAAGCCCCAGGTCTTGATCAGGACCATGGCATTCGACAAGAGGTTGCGATGGGTGAGCATCGCGCCTTTGGAGCGTCCGGTGGTGCCGGAGGTATAGATGATCGCAGCAAGCTGGTCCGGTTCGGCCGGTACTGTCGCGAACTGGCGTGAAGACTGCCAGACCGCCTCCGCCAGCGAACCCCCGCCGCTGGCATCGAGCGTCGCGAGGCGTGCGCTCGACCGCAAGACCCGCAGCAACGCTCCGATCTCACCTTCCGCTGAAGGGCTGCAAACCAGCAGCGAAGGCTCGGCGTCGGACACGAAATGGCTCAACTCGTTCTGGCGATAGGCGGTGTTCAGCGGGACATACACGCAGCCCGAGCGTAGGCACGCAAGGTACAGAACCAGCGCCTGCGGCGACTTTTCAACCTGAGACACCACCCGGTCGCCGCGCCGCATTCCGAAGTCGCGCAGCGCATTCGCGCATCGGGCGACCTCCGCATCGAGCTCCCGGTAGGAGGCGCTTTGACGCGATTCAGTCTCCAGTACGGGATGCCCGGCATGTCTCCCGAAGCAGTCCTCGAGCGCTCCGTACAGCCCGCTCGCCGCCATGATCAGCCCGCGCGGGCCGCGGCATAGCTGTCCGGCCGCGGATCGAGGAAGGCGTCGATGACGCCGGTGCGGACCAGCGCTTCGGGATCACTGGCTGTCGGCTCTTGCACACGCAGAATCTGGCGTACCGCAGCCTCGGGCAGAATGCGGATGCGTGCAGTGGATGACGCGGAAACGCGCTCGACAGGTGCGGCAAAGGCCACGTATACCGCGCCAGCAGCAGACCCGGGAATGCAGAGCGACATCGAATGTCCGTGCTGATCGAGCCAGGCAGCAACCAGGCTCAGGTGCACCAGATAGGCGGACAGCATCAAGGTTTCGTCGCGGCGCGTGGCTGCGTGGCCAACCGCGTCGAGCAAGAGCACGATCCGTTTACCCGGCGCCGAGCGATGCAACTCCAACAACGCATCACTCAGCTGCCAGCAGGCGCCCGCGCCCACTGCGCTCCCGCCCAGCAGCCCGACAAACGCCGGTCCGTCAGCGCCAGGCGGCGGTGTTGCAATGTAGACACCGGAGCGCAGGACGGGTACGTATTCCGCAGGCAGCAATCCATCGAGACGAATCGAGGAATCGCTGTTAGCCAGCGGTTGATCCGCGCTAGCGTCACCTTGCGACAGTCGCGCGCCGAGCAAGGCATGCTGCACGTCCCAATCAGCGGAAGCGGCCCAACGCCCGCGATCGCGCAGCAGTTGTAACGCACATTCGCGAAAGGCGCTGATGCCATCCGCCGCGAGCGCTTCCTCGCTGCCCAGTCGCGTTCGCGCTGCGCCGCCCATCAACGCGCGCACCTGCTCGCCGTCGGCTGCGTCCAACTCGTCCTTGCCGCCCAGCGCCTGGATGACACCCGGTCCGGACACCGCGAGCAAAGTCTCGGCGGAATACACGCGCGCCCTACACACACACGCGAGCATGCTGGCCCCGCCAAAACAGGAGCGGCCGAGCAGCGCCAGCATCGGGACACCGGCAAGACGCGTCAGCAAAGCCTGCCGGAACAACCGACGAAAAGCACCGAGAGCGGCCAAGCGCTCGTCCACTTTCGCCCCCGCCGAATCAATCAACAGCAGCAGCGGGCGCATCTCGCGGCGCGCGGTCTCGAACAGCGCGCACAGCAACTCGGCTTCGCGAACGCCGAGCGCGCCGCGTGCGCTGCGCGGATCCGTCGCCACCACCCATACCGGCTCACCACCCAATCGGCCCTCTCCCGCCAGCAGCGACGCGCCACCAGCGTCCCGCACCAGCGGCTGGAAGCTGGCGGGGTCGAGAACTCCGTCTACACGCGCTGCTGCGCTTGCGGTGCTGAAGCGCTCCATTCAGGGCTGGCACCAGCGCAGCATGATCTGCTCGTAGCATGCAACCGACTGTTCGACCCGCTCGATGACGCAGTATTCGTCGGTCTGGTGGGCCATCTGCAACTCGCCAGGCCCGAGGATCACCGTAGGCGGATTGCCATAAGCGCGGCTCAGCGGCGCCGCATCGGTGAAGTAGGCCGCGGCGCGCGCATGCGGTTTCTCTCCGGCCATCGGGGTGGCCAGCTCAAAGACGCTCTGCATCCAGGGATCGTCGGGTCTCGTGTACACCGCATCCAGATCCATCAACGTCTCGAGCTCGACTTCGACACCCAGCTGCTGCGCGAGCAGACGAACCAGCGATGCATGGTCCACGTTGGGGTGGGTGCGGATGTCTATGCCGATCTCGGCCGCGTCCGGAACCGAATTGATGTTGAGCCCGCCGCGAATCGTGCCCACGTTGAGTGTGGCCTGCCCCATAAGCTCATGCGCGGGGTCAGGGAAGCGGAATTGTTCCAGCTTCACCACGGCTCGCGCGGCCTGATAGACAGCGTTCAAACCTCGCTCGGGCATCGAGCCATGCGCCGTCACGCCGCGCGTTTTTGCCCTCAACCACAAGACGCCCTTGTGTCCAACCAGCGGATAGTTAGACGTGGGCTCCGCGACCACCACTGCCCCCGCTTGACCCAGCATACCTGCGCGATACAGGTGGAATGCACCCTCGCAGCCGGTCTCCTCCCCGGCGGTGATCACCAGACTGACCCCGCAGGTGCCGCCAAGATGCTGCGCCAGGTTAAGCGCCGCTACGGTGAAAGCAGCTACACCGCTTTTCATGTCGCTGCTGCCGCGACCGTACAGCTTGCCGGCGTTGCTGTCGGCGGCGAACGGATCCATGCCCCAGGGCGCCATGCCGAGCGGCACCGTGTCGATATGCCCGGTGAAGCAAATCGGCGGTTTGCCCGCGCTGCCACCCAGCGAAGCGATCAGGTTGGCGCGGCCTTCCCCAAAGCTGTGATACCGAGTCTGGAAGCCCGCGTCTTCCAGCAGCGCACCCAGATAACGCGCGCATGTCTCCTCGCTTCCCGGAGGGTTGACTGTGTTCATGCGCACCAGCTCGCGGGTCAGCTCCACCGCATCCCGTGCTGCCTTCACACTGTCTCCTTTCTCCACGCTAAACCTGCGCTGCGCTATCCCGAGGCTATGGGCTTGCGCGGTCCTTGTCAACGCGCGCGCGTCGCGACCGGATCTGCGCTGGGAAAGCGCCGTGCTGCTCTGAGAGCGGTCTGGAATCGACCGGCATAGTGAACGGGAGCCGGCCAGAAGGGGGTTGCCGTTACTTCTTGCGCAACCGACGGATGGCTGCGAGTTGAGCGGCCAGAGTGGCGAGCTCACCCTCGACCGTTGCGATCTCCTGCTTGCCGGTGGCGTTGCGCCGCGCCTGCTCGGCTCGCTGCAGCGCCTCGAGCGCCTTGGCCTCGTCGAGATCGCGTCCTCGGATCGCGGTGTCAGCGAGCACGGTGATCATGTGCGGCTGGACCTCGAGAATTCCGCCAGCCACGAAAATCAGCTGCTCCTCGGGCTCGCCCGCCACCTTGATGCGCACCGAGCCCGGCCGGATGCGGGTAATCAGCGGCGTGTGCCGAGGATAGATACCGAGCTCGCCCGCCTCGCCGGGCAGAACGACGAACTCCGCCTCACCGGAGAAGATCGATTCCTCGGCGCTGACGACGTCTACATGGATGGTCGGGGCTGCCATCGCGGCGGATCCTCGCCTACTTCAGCGTCTTCGCTTTTTCGACCGCTTCTTCGATCTCGCCAACCATGTAAAACGCCTGCTCGGGCAGCGCGTCGCACTCGCCGTTCACGATCATCTTAAAACCCTTGATCGTGTCTTTCAACGCGACGTACTTGCCGGGCGTGCCGGTGAAATTCTGCGCCACTGTGAACGGCTGCGACAGGAAACGCTGGATCTTGCGTGCGCGCGCCACCGCGAGCTTGTCCTCCGGTGAGAGCTCGTCCATGCCGAGGATGGCGATGATGTCGCGCAGCTCCTTGTAGCGCTGCAGCGTCGCCTGTACGGCGCGCGTCGTCGTGTAGTGCTCCTCGCCGATGGTGTTTGGATCGACCTGGCGTGAAGTGGAATCGAGCGGATCGACTGCCGGATAGATACCCAGAGCGGCAATATCGCGCGACAGGACCACGGTGGCATCGAGGTGGCCGAAAGTAGTGGCCGGACTCGGGTCGGTCAGGTCGTCTGCTGGAACGTACACGGCCTGGATCGACGTGATCGAGCCCGTCTTGGTGGAAGTGATGCGCTCCTGCAGCTTGCCCATCTCCTCAGCCAGCGTCGGCTGATAGCCGACCGCCGAAGGCATGCGGCCCAGCAGCGCAGACACCTCGGTGCCCGCGAGCGTGAACCGGTAGATGTTGTCGATGAACAGCAGGATATCGCGCCCTTCGTCGCGGAACGCTTCGGCCATCGTGAGGCCGCTGAGGCCGACGCGCAGACGGTTGCCTGGCGGCTCGTTCATCTGGCCGAACACCATCGAGACCTTCGACTCGGTGAGATTCTCCTTCTTGATGACGTCCGCCTCGATCATCTCGTGATAGAAGTCGTTACCCTCGCGCGTGCGCTCGCCCACGCCGGCAAACACCGACTGGCCGCCGTGCTTGGTGGCAATGTTGTTGATGAGCTCCAGCATCGTCACCGTCTTGCCGACGCCGGCGCCGCCGAATAGGCCGATCTTGCCACCTTTGGCGAACGGGCAGATCAGGTCGATCACCTTGATGCCGGTCTCGAGCAGCTCGACCGACGGCGAGAGCTCGTCGAACTTCGGCGCGAGCTGATGGATCGAGCGGCGGTCCTCGGTCTTGATCGGGCCGCCCTCGTCGATCGGTCGCCCAAGCACGTCCATGATGCGGCCGAGCGTGCCCTTTCCCACCGGCACCGAGATCGGCGCGCCCGTGTTCTTGACCTTCATGCCGCGGCGCAGGCCGTCCGACGAGCCGAGGGCGATGCAGCGCACCACACCGTCGCCAAGCTGCTGCTCGACCTCGAACGTAAGGCCCTTTTCGACCAGCGTGTTATCGCTCGTGTCTTCGAGGAGCAGCGCGTCGTAGACCTTCGGCATGTGCTCACGCGGGAACTCGATGTCGATGACCGCGCCGATGGACTGAACGATCGTGCCTTGTGTCTGTGCCATGTGGGTTCCCGTTTCTCTAGACAGCGGCCGCGCCGCCGACGATTTCCGAAAGCTCTTTGGTGATGGCGGCTTGACGGTTCTTGTTGTAGATCAGGGTCAGCTCGTCGATGAGCGTCCCGGCGTTGTCCGAGGCGGCCTTCATCGCGACCATCCGCGCGGATTGCTCAGAAGCCATATTCTCCGCGACCGCCTGATAAATCAAAGTTTCGACGTAGCGCATCAGCACGTGATCCAACACCCCCTTGGCCTCGGGCTCATAGATGTAATCCCAGCTGCCCTCGGGCGCTCCCAGGCGTTCGCCCGTGAGGGGTAGAAGCTGCTCCATCACGGGCTCCTGCCGCATGGTGTTGATAAAGCGCGTATAGAACAACATCAAGCGGTCGAACCGGTCGGCGGCATAGCCGTCGAGCATCACCTTGACGGCACCGATCAGGCGCTCCAGATGCGGCCTGTCGCCCATGTTGGTCACTTGCGCGAGGATGTCGGCGCCGAGGCGCTGCATGAACGAGAAGGCCTTGTTGCCGATGCAGCAGACGTCGATCTCTTCGCCTTCCGCACGCCATTCCTTGTATTGGTTCAGCACCATTCGCAGCACGTTGGTGTTCAGCGCCCCGCACAGCCCTTTATCGGTGCTGATGACGATGACGCCGATGCGCTTGACCGTGTCGCGCTCGACCAGGTACGGATGGCGGTACTCGGGATTGGCATGGCTGATGTGGGCCGCGACGTTGCGGATCTTTTCCGAATAGGGCCGGGCCGCGCGCATGCGTTCTTGCGCCCTGCGCATCTTTGAGGC